>JAPLCY010000280.1 GCA_026391995.1 Candidatus Auribacterota bacterium | reverse complement strand
GTGAAACAGATTCACAACAAACTTATTAGTCTATAGTAAAGGCCTGATGTTTCTAATAACCGATTTCTTGAATGATCGCTCCATCGCCCCCCTTTTTTGAGGAAATGGGAATAGTCCGGCCTGCCGCTATTGACAGCGCCGCGGCTGTTGTTATGCTACTCCCATGCGAATCCGGAAGCGGGATCTTTTCTACGCCCTCACGCTGATGGTGGTGATCGCGGCGTTCTTCCCACCCCGCGCGTTCATCCCCGGATGGCTCCTCGTCTCCCCCGACAGCGACGTCATCACCCAGCACCTCCCCCACCAGCTCTTTGTCAGGGAGTCCGTCATGAGAGACCGGTGCCTTCCACTCTGGAATCCGTATGAGTGCTCCGGCACGCCCGCATTCCCCAACCCCCTTTACATGACATTCGCGATCCCACACCTGTTCCTGACGCCGCTCCCGCCGCCGCTCGCTCTCTCGCTCGGTTTTTTTATTCACATAGCCCTCGCCGGGATAGCTGCCTATGTGTTCGCCCGCCGCTCGGGCTGCCGCCCCGCTGCCGCGATGCTCGGCGCGATCGCCTACGCGCTGGGGACGCGCAGCCTGTCGCACGTGCACGCGGGTTTCTATCCCCGCTCGATCTTCTACGCGTACATCCCCATCATCTTCATCTGTATCCAGAACTGCGCGCGGCGCCCCTCGGCGCGCTCCGCCATTTCCCTCTCCGTGTGCATCGCACTCTCCCTCCTCGCCGGCGAGCCGCAGCTCCTCATCTACACCATCATCTTTGGTTTCATCTATGTGCTCGTGAGCGGTTTCAGCCGCGCCGGAGGAATGCCGGGCTGTGTGCCGAAGGGAGCCTTGCCCGCCGCCCTTGCCGGCGCCGCGCTCGCAATCCCCCTCGCGGCGTGGTATCTCCTCCCTTCGCTCCGCCTCCTCCCCCTGCTCACGAGGAGCTGGCCGGTCGCCCCTGATCCGTATGGTCTCATGCCCTCTCTGCGCGAGATGGGCATGCTGCTCAATCCGTGGCTACCCGCCATCCTCGGTGGACCGAATAACCCACCATGGGAATGCGCGATCTATATCGGGATCGTGCCGCTCGCGCTCGCGCTCCGCGCCGCGTGTGACCGTTCGTTCAGGAATGACCTCGCCATCCTGGGGATTCCCGCCCTCCTCGCCCTCCTCCTGTCGTGTGCCGCGCTCGCCCCGGTCCACGCGCTGCTCGGGCGCCTAATCACGCCGCTCGGTCTCTTCAGGAATCCGGCACGCATCCTCTACCTTTTTCCCTTCTTCGCATCCGTCCTCTCAGCGCGGGCGCTGGAATCGATCCTGGCAAAGCAGCGGCGCATCCCCCTTTTCTGGGCGTGCGGATTCGTCGCCGGGATGTGCCTGTTGATTCCCGCATACCGGGCCGCCGCGCGCCTCGACGAGGGCCGGCTGGCCGCGTCAATTTCCGCGCGCGCCGCACATTTTTTCGGCAAGGCCCAGCTCCATGAATTGCGGGCTAGAGAAATACGCGCGCAGGCAGCAGCCCAAAAAGCGGCGCTGATCCATTCGCTCCGCATACAGGCGCTTCTCATCGCCCTGATCTGCGCCGCCGGCGCCGCCTGCGAACAGCCCGGCAGGCCCCGCTCCCTGCTGCCGATCATCCTGCTCCTCATATCCCTTGCCGACCTTTATTATTTCGGGCAGGGGAATCTCCGGGCGTACCCGCGCGAGAAAATCTATCCTCCCGTACCGTACCGCAAAGCGCTCGATGCGGCCGGGCCCCGGGAGCACCGCCTCCTCGACACCTCCGTCCCGTACGCGGCGGCGTTCTGGACGGCGCTGCCCTACTACGCGAGCACCGCCATGGGGATCTCACGCGTTGACGGATACACGCCGGTGAACCTCGCCGCCTACGCCCGCTACCTCGACCGCTGCTCGGGGACCGCACTCCCCTATGCGCGCTGGTCGCTCACCGTGCCGCGGTTCACACGCCCCGGACTCCTCTCGCTCCTCGGCACAGGTTTTCTTATTACGTCGGCGCCGCTGGAGCACCCCTCCCTCACACTCATCAATCACTACAGGGACTTCCCGGTGTTCAGGCAATTCCTCGGCGAGGGGACAATCCCGCGCCTGTATCTCTACAAGAACACGGAAGCCCTCCCGCGCGCCTGGCTCCTGCCCGGAGCGGAACCGTGCCCCGATGGCGATGCGCTGAAGCGCCTCGACGGCTTGAACCCCCGGGAGTGCGCGCTGCTGCCGGCGGCGGCAAGAAGGCTGGCGGGCGGAAAGCCTTTCCGCGGGATCGCGGTTTCAGATCATGGCCCGAACAGCATCGAAATGAATTTCGAGACGCGGGCCCCCTCCTGCCTCTGCACGAGCGAGGTATGGGCGCCGGGATGGACGGCGACTGACAACGGCGTCCCGGTGGAGGTGCTGCGGATCAACGGGATCTACAGGGGCGTGATGCTCGATGCGGGGCGGCACGGGATCAGGATGGCCTACCGGCCGCCGGGGCTGCGGCTCGGGGCGCTTCTGTCGCTGGGGACTTTGCTTTTCATGGCAGCGTCATTGCTCGCGGGGAAGAGGACACACACACCATAGCACTTCATGGTGACTCCGGCGTCCGCCCTCTTCTCCGCGCGATTTCTCCGGCGTATAGCGCCTCCATATCCTGAACCATCCTATTCCGCGTGAAACGCGCGAGTATCCTTTCCCTCGCCGCCGCTCCCATCGCGATCCTCTTGCCCCTGTCCAGTATCAATTCACGCAAGAGCCCGGCGAGCCTTGCATCATCCCTGTTCGGGAAAAGGCAGCCCGTGACGCCGTTGATCACAACCTCCCTGTTGCCGCCGCTATCCGTGGCACACACCGGAAGGGCCGTCGCCATGGCCTCCAGAATAGCGTTTGACATCCCCTCCGACACCGAGGGCATGACAAATATATCCATTTCCCTGAACTCATCCTCCGGCCGCGCGAGGGGAGGGAGAAAGCTTACCCGGTGTTCAAGCCCGAGCTCCCGCGCCAGCGATTTGACGCGCACGTCGGTTCTCCCCTCCCATTTCGGATGACTTTTCCCAAGACCCTCGCCGATGATAAGAAGCCTCATCTGCGGGAACTCCGGCATTATACGATGTGCCGCCCTCAGCAGCACGTCAACCTGCTTGGCCTGGCTGAGGTTGCCCATGTAGCCGATAGTGATGAGCCCGTCATTCCTCGCGCGAGGCGGAGGAGAAAATCGCTCGGGATCAATCCCATTATACACGACCCTTATCTTCTCCTCCGGGATTCCTTCCTCGCTCATCAAATAGTCCTTGACCGCTTCCGAGGTCGCAACCTGGATGTGTGACAGAAAATTTGACACCCTCCTCGCCATGACATATTTTGCCGCCCTCCAGTGAATCCCCAGCGCCCTCCGCCCCGCGATGACAAGGGGAACCCCCGCGCAACGCGCCGCCGGGATTCCATACACCTGGGCCGCAAACAGGTAGGCGTGAAAAATGTCAATGCGGTTTCGTCTCAAAAAACCGATCAGCCCCGGGTAGGAACACATCGCCTGAACGCCGTATATCCTCTTCAACCCGTACGCCATCACATGGTAGCCATCGGATTCCAGCTGTTCTCCAAGCGGGCCCTTCTCCTGGATGCAGAGAAGGTACGGCTCAAAAGCGCTTGTATCGTGCCCCCGCATCATGTTGGCAATATGTGTCTGGGTGCCCTTATAGGTCATCGCGTCGATCACGTAGAGGACCCTGAGTGGCCTTTTCATAACTCCTTCCCGCGCTGAACAATTTTGCTATTCTGTAAAAACCCCAGGGATTATGTTATCATTTGTAGAGCCGCGTATGAAATATTTAAAAATACTGCTCAACAGACGCAGCCTCGACACGCTCATTTTCTTTGTCACGTCAAAATGCAACTTCAGATGCAAAACCTGTTTTTACTGGAAATCCCTTAACCGTCCGGGCGACCTCGAATTACAGGAGATAGACAGTTTCTCGAGAAGCTTGCCGCATTTCAACGTCCTCCTCCTCTCGGGCGGCGAGCCGTTTCTCCGGGACGATCTGCCGGAGATAATAAGGATTTTTTGCGCGCACAACAGGATCAAGGTCGTCTCCATTCCCACCACTGCCTATTTTTCAGACAGGATCGCCTCCGCGGTCGCCAGGATACTGCTCCTCGATCCCGGCCTTCAGGTCAACGTCCGCCTCTCGCTGGATGGCCTGCAAGAAACACACGACGCGATCAGGAACTTTCCGGGGAGCTTTGCGCACTGCATTAAAACACACGAGGCACTTCGCGCCCTCGCGAAGAAGCATCCCCTTTTGAGGATCGGCGTGAACACGACAGTGTGCATGCGCACTATCGATGGACTCGACAGGCTGTCCGATTTCGTCACACGCCAGCTCGGGATAGATGACCATTCGATGGAGATTATGCGCGGCGACCCCTCTGACCCTGCGTGCGGGGCAATCACGGACACGTGCGCGGAAGCCGCACTGAACACGATGATACGGAGTCTTCGCCACCGTGCCGGGGAGGGGGGCACCGGATTTAAAAAGAGGTTCCGCACCCTGCTGTCGGCCTACTGCTACTCAATCCAGCGGGATACCTATTGTCACCGTGCGCACTGGCCGTTCAACTGCTATGCGGGAAGGACCATCGCCGCAGTCTATCCCAACGGGGCTGTGGCACCGTGCGAGCTCCTGGAGCCCGTTGCCAACCTGCGGGACCATGGATATGACTTCATGACAATAATGCGCAGTGCCGAGTGGAAGAACACACTAGAGGCCATTGCGCGGCGGGGATGCTTCTGCACGCACAGATGCTTTATCGATGCCTCCGTGACGCACCACCTGAGAACCCTGCTGGCCGTCTTCTCCAGGGCGGTCGTGCAGGGCATCACGCCAAAGGCGCACAAGGGGAAGGGACACAGTGAAAAGTAGCCCCAGTGTTTCGGTGATCATAGCGGCATACAACTGCGCGCTCTATATCCCCGCCGCGATAAGGAGCGTCCGCGCCCAAACCTACAGGGACTTCGAAATTATCGTCATTGACGATGGCTCAACGGACGGCACCCCGGAGGCCGTACGGCAATTCCCCGGAATACAATATCTGAGGCAGGAGAACAGCGGGCCGGCCGCCGCGCGGAACAGGGGCATCGCGTCAAGCGATGCCGACTATATCGCCTTCCTCGACAGTGACGATCTCTGGAAGCGAGACAAGCTCGCCCTGCAGATGGAGCTCCTGGAGAGGGATCCCTCACTCGCGTTCGTGTACAGCGATGTCGAATTCTTCCAGGATGACTTTGTATTCCCCCGGAAGAAGGCGAAAAGAATCGTCGTGGATCCCCCCGATGCCTTTGCGGACCTCCTCTTTTCCAACCACATCATCACCTCATCAGTCATCGCGCACAGGTCATGCCTCAAGCGCACGGGCCTCTTCGACGAAAGCCTCCGGATGTGCGAGGATTGGGATCTCTGGCTGCGCCTGGCAAGGCGCTACCCGATGGGTCATGTCCCGCGGGTGCTCACGGGCTATAGATTCCACGGCGCCAACACGATCAAAAACGCGCGGCTCCTCTATGAGTACGAGGAACGCGTGTTGAACAAATTTTGCGGCGTCTGCGGCACTGACGACAGCCTCGCACGCTACTGCCCCATGGCGCTGGCCAACCTCCATTTCCTGTGCGGCAATCCGCTGGGATACCACGGGACACACCGCATGCGCACCTATCTCGCACTGCTGCGGCTCTACAGGAAAAACGGCGCGCTTCTCGGAAGCGCGAGGGAGGCCGCAGGCTACGCGCTGACGCTGCGCTTCGCCTGGTTCCCCGAGCTGGTGCGGAGATCCAAAATCATTCTGAGGCGTGGAAGGACACGCGCGCCCGGGATTGAGCCGGATTGTAGCGCGTCCGGAGATCGTTGCCCGCGATGATCAAGGCCTCCTTTCTCAAAAGGAATATCCTTGCGCCGGCGAGGCTTTTTAACGCCCTTGGCGCCCGATACATAAACCCCCTCTTCCGCGAGGGCATGCCATTCCATCCCTTCATGATCGATCTGGAACCGACAGCCAGGTGCAACCTGCGCTGCGGCTTTTGCCAGGTCCCCGGCTGGGAGCGCGCCGCGCTCCCGGACATGACCGTCGAGCGGTTTCGCGCACTACTGAAGAATTTTCCCCACCTCACCTCCATAAAGATCACGGGGATGGGCGAGCCATTCCTGAACACGGATTTGTGCGGCATGATCCGCTGCGCCAATGACAGGAACATTGCCGTGCGGGTGATCACGAACGGAACTATCCTCGACGAGCGTTTGTTGAAGACGCTGTTTGAAAGCCCCCCCTCCTGGCTTGCCTTCAGCCTCGACACCGCCGACAGGGGGACCTATACGTCGTTGCGGGGCGCGGATATGTTCGACCAGGTTGTCGAGAACATCCGCCGCGCCGCTCAACTGAAACGATCATCCGCCGCGCGCCCCACTATTTTGATCTGGTGCATTCTCACACAAAAAAACATCGGCGGCCTGAACGACCTCGTGCGACTGGCCGGCACGCTGGGGGTTGATGAAATCGTATGCCAGGCGCAACTGACCACCTGGGGCAAGGGCCGTTTTGAAAAGGTCATCCGGCATCTGGAGGTGCTCCCCCTTGAACGTGGCCACGTGCGCATTTTGGAGGAGGCGGCGCGAGGGGCGCAAAAAATCGGACTGCGGTTCAGGGTCAACTACGACGACATCTACTCGCGGCGGAAGCCGTGCCCGTGGCCAAAAACATCCGTGTACGTGACCTGCGATGGCACCGTCGTCCCCTGCTGCATGATAGGGGATCCTCGAACCGTCTCGATGGGAAGCCTCCAGGAGGAATCATTCGCATCGATATGGAACAGCGAAAAGTACAGAAACCTTAGAAGGCGATTGGGGCGTTTTGACATCCCCGAATTTTGCGCACGCTGCTATGCCGGCGGGAAACGCGTCAATCCGGACAGGCGATGAATGATTCGGTGCAACAAGGCCTTCTCCAGGGGCGCGCGCCCGGCCGTGACGCCCTCACCGCTTCCCGAGGAGCTTCATGAACTCCGTCTCGGTGAGGATCGCGATCCCGAGTTTCTTCGCCTTCTCGTACTTCGAGCCGGGGTCGGCTCCGGCGACCACGTAATCGGTCTTTGCGCTCACGCTCGATGATGCGCGCCCCCCCGCCTCTCCCACCAGCCGCCCTGCCTCTTCGCGCGTGAGCGTCTGGAGCGCGCCGGTGAGGACAACCGTCTTTCCCTCGAGGGGGCCGCTGCCATCGGCCTTCGACGGCGCCGTCCAGCGCACGCCGCCCGCCGCGAGCCGCTTTAAGACGGCGGTGTTCGCCTTCTGGCCGAAGAAGCCCCTGATGCTCCTGGCGATCTGCGGGCCGATCTCCGGCACCCGCGTGAGCTCATCCTCCCCCGCGGCACGGAGCCTCTCGACGGAGCCGAACGCGCGCGCGAGCACCTTCGCGACGTGCTCCCCCACGTGTCGAATGCCGAGGGCGTAGATCAGACGATCGAGCGTGGGGCGGCGGCTGGCGTCGATCGCGGCAAGGATATTGGACACCGACTTCTCCGCCATCCGTTCGAGGGGGACGAGATCTTTCTCCGTGAGATAGTAGAGGTCGGCGACACTCCTGACCCTCCCACTCTCCACGAGCTTGTCGATGATCTTCTCGCCGAGGCCGTCGATGTCCA
>JAPLCY010000083.1 GCA_026391995.1 Candidatus Auribacterota bacterium | reverse complement strand
GATGGCCTTCCCTCCGGGGGTCCTGATCAGGGTGGCATCCCCCTGCTGGACATCAAAGAACACCACTTCGAGGAGCCGGGACGCTCCTCCCGCCGCGGCGGGAGGAGCGCCGGTGATGGGTTCTACCGCAGCGGTGGCGGCGGTCAGTGCCTGTTGCGCACATCCGCCCCCTTCGTGCAACCACGCGAGGAGGGTCAACGATGCGGCGGCGCGGGCGTACCCGCGCCACCGTGAAGATCCATTGCGCAGCACTCGGCTCATCCCCCACCGGCGTCCTGATGCACGATATGGAAATCACGCCTTCCCCGGAGCCGGCAGAGGGCGCACCCTACCACGGGTTACTTTACCGCCGTCTTTCCCTTCGCCTGTTGCGCACCCTTCTTTTTCTTCAGGTAGCGCTTCCGGCGCGTTCTCTTTTCATGTACGCGATGTGGCTGTGACATGTGCACTCTCCTTGTAATAACGGCATCTCGCGCGCCCGGTGCTTCACGGCGCTCAGATGTTTTCCCTTTGACACCTGATTGCCCTGATGCAGCTGAGTTTCAGAGCAATCAGAGAAATCAGGCGCCCTCTTTTCTCGCAGCTGGTTCCTTGGAACACCCGGGCGTCCCCGTCACGCCGACAGCGGGAGATCCGAAAAAAAGAGAGATCTCACGCTCCGCATCCTCGGGCGTGGACGAGGCGTGGACAAGATTCCTCTCGATGCGCCGGGGGTCAATTCCAAAATCCCCTCGAATGCTGCCGGGGGCGGCGCACCCCGGGTCCTTGTGGCCGACCAGCACCCGCACCCGCCGGACAATGTCACCGGGGCCGTTCAGGAGGAACAGCCCCACCGGTCCGCTGAGTATGAACTCCGTGTTCGCCGCGTAAAACAGCTTGCCGCGGTGTTCGCCATAGAGCGCTTCAACCTCGGCCCTCGCGAGCCGGCGCCTCTCGGACCGCACCATATCCAACCCCGCCCCGCGGACACGATCGAGTATCGCAGCCTCGAGGCCGCGTTCGTAGGCATCGGGTTTTACGATTAAAAGGGTATTCCCCACCAGGCACTCCCGTCAACGCCGAAGAGAAAAATCATAGCACAACGTCCGAATCGAGGCATCTTCTAACGTGGCATCTAACGTGCATCGCCAATACTCAGATTTGCAGCGGCGGCCGGTCAAGGATGGCGCGTATCTTCACGGCAAGCTCGTTGAAGCCGAACGGCTTCAGGATGGAATCATCGGCTTCCCTCTCAAGGATGCGGCGGGAATCCCCATTGGGCGGATACCCGGTGCAGATGATGATGGGGAGTTTCGGCGCAATCTCCCGCAGCCGCCTGAACGCCTGCCCTCCCCCCATTCCCTTCATGACCATGTCGAGCACCACGAGGTGCACCGCGGCGGCCCGCTCCCGGATCATCCCCACCGCCTCCTCGCCGCTCGAGGCCTCGAGCACGGTGTACCCCATCCCGCCGAACCAGCGGATCATCCCCTGGCGCACATCCGGCTCATCGTCGACGACCAGGATTGTC
>JAPLCY010000218.1 GCA_026391995.1 Candidatus Auribacterota bacterium | reverse complement strand
ATCCCGGTGAGCATGGCATCGACAAATTTCGCGTCGTTCCACTTGTCAATGAGCGTGCCCGCCTTCGCGTCCACGAAGCATTTCCACTCCGCGAACGGTTTCCTGGTCACGAGTGT
This sequence comes from Candidatus Auribacterota bacterium, assembly GCA_026391995.1. Taxonomy (GTDB): domain Bacteria; phylum Auribacterota; class Tritonobacteria; order UBA1439; family UBA1439; genus JAPLCW01. The sequence continues at coordinate 1,520 of JAPLCY010000218.1, read as the reverse complement.
CAGGCACCAGGCGAGATGATACACGCCGTTTTGGGGATAGATCATGAGCTCGGGGCCGATGGTGTTGTGGATGTTGTCGGCGGCGATCCCGAGCGCGCCCCTGGCGATCCCAACCGCCGCACCGCCGCTCACCGTCGGCGTCATGTCCACGTCGATCCCGGGAAGGTAGTTTCCATTCACCGACGTCAGGAGGCCGCCTTTGTCGAATCCCGCCACGAGGTCGCCGCCGTACACCGGGATGCCGTTGTGCCTCTGCGTGAAACGTATTGTGCGAAGGCCGAACCGGTCGGTGTCGTTGCTCCTTGTGTTGAGCTCGCTATTGGCATCCTTCATCCGGAAAAGCTCTTTGTTGGCGTTCAGGAATTTCCTGACCGCCGTCGCCTCGGCGGCGCCGTTCTTCGTGGCCTTCACGCCAAGAGAGATCTTCCCCGTCACGAGATACGGCACGCCGGTGGCTTGATTGTATTTGACGGCAAGCGGTTCGCTTGACATGGACTTGACCTGCTCCGCCGCCTTGAGCTGCGATGACGTAACCGGCGCCGCATTGCCGGAATCGACAGGGATCCCGTTCTTCAGGACGGTCATCCCGCCCTGCGCACACAGCATCACGGGGCATACTACTAACGCCACCAGGCAAAAAATTCCCACCTTCATATTGGCCTCCTTGCTCAACCAGCCGTCTTATATAGTTTACCGCACGAATTGTACATGCGCAAGGGCGCCAGCCCCGTTGATTGAAATATATTTATTACTTTATCATGTTGCCTGGCAACGTATTAAGAAGCACCTGCCACCGCTAAAGCGATGGACTACACGAAAGAAGGTGTTGCGACCCGCGACATTTCGGATATCCTGAGCAAAGCCGAAAGAAGCCTTGGCAGGTGTAAATCATTACCCCGCCTTCAATCCCAATGCTATACTATCTTCGATGAGCACGACACAACCGTCAATCAAGGCCCACATCCTCCTCTTCTACTGCTTCGAGCTTGCCTACTCGGTCAGGGTCGACAAGCTCGAGGAGCTGCTCAAGAAACAGCCGACCGAGGGCGTCGTTTCCATGCGCCGCTCCCGGAGCCACTACCTCCGCTTTGCGAGCTATCCCCTCATTATCAAACTCGGCGAAGACACGGCGATGCTCGGTGACTCCCCCCGCACCGCCTCCGCGCAGGCTCGCGTGTTCGACTTCGGCGTGGTAAGTTTATGCTTGAGAATACCTTTCAGCGGCACCCTCAATGAGCTCGCGCTCGAATCCACGGCCATTTCCGAGAGCGGCGCCTTCGCCGAACTCGCACAACGCTACCTTCAGAAAATCAAGCGCCTAGTGGCGCCGGCGCTCCACCGCCCCATCGAGAGCGACCTCGTCGAGGACTACGTGATCTTTCATCTCTCGGAGATCGCGGAGCCCCTCACCGGGGAGGAATTTTTAAAGAAGTACGCCCGCGAGATCACCATGATCATACGGGCCGAGCGCCGCCCCCTCAGCGACCAAGAGGTTGAAAACGCCATCTCGAACAGCATTT
>JAPLCY010000378.1 GCA_026391995.1 Candidatus Auribacterota bacterium | reverse complement strand
ATCAAGATCTACACCATCGGCGCCGGCACCAAGGGCCTCGCGCCGTACCCGGTGAATGTGTTCGGGCAGTGGACGTTCACGAAGGTGCAGATCGATATTGACGAGGAGAGCCTGAAGAAGATCGCCTCGACGACGGGGGGGCAGTACTTCCGCGCGCAGGACGAGCGGGCGCTGCGGCAGATTTATGATACGATCAACAAGATGGAGAAGGTGAAGATCGAGGAGGAGAAGTTTACCGAGTACCGGGAGCTATTCCCCTATTTCCTCGTCCCGGCGTTTCTCATCTTCCTCGCTGAAATCGTCCTGGGACAGACTGTGTTGAGGAGGCTACCGTAACATGCATTGGGCCGATGCGCGCGCGCTTTATCTGCTCTGGCTGATCGCCGCGCTCCTCCTGTTTTATCGCTGGGCGGGCGGGCGGCGCCGGAAGGCGATGGAGTCGTTCGCCCAGGCGTCGCTCATCCCCGCGGTGGTGGCCGGCGTGAGCCGGCGGCGCCGCAGGCTCGCCGTGGCGCTCCTTGTCCTCGCCGCGTTCTGCATCGTGCTGGCGCTGGCCCAGCCGCAGTGGGGCTATCACTGGCAGCGGGTGACGAGGGAGGGGATAGACATCGTCATCGCCATCGACACCTCCAAGAGCATGCTCGCCACGGATGTGAAGCCGGACCGCCTCGAGAGGGCCAAGATGGAGGTGAGCGAGCTCCTCGGCGTCCTCCAGGGCGACCGCGTGGCGCTGGTCGCCTTCGCGGGGAGCAGCTATACCGTCTGCCCGCTCACGCTTGACTACGGCGCGGTACAGATGTTCCTCAAGGTGGTGCGCGTGGGCGTCGTCCCCCTTGGGGGCACCGACATAGGGGGCGCCATCGAGCAGGCGGTCCGGATATTCCAGGGGGAGGAAAGGCAGTATCGCGCACTCATCATCCTTTCCGATGGAGAGGACCACGGGACGAAGGTCGAGGCCGCCGCGAAACAGGCCAAGGAACTCGGCGTGAAGATATTCGCCGTTGGTGTAGGCAGCTCGTCGGGCGAGCTTATCCCCGTCGACGGGGAGGGCGGCGGCAAGGCGTGGCTCAAGGACACGGAGGGGAAGGTCGTCCAGACGAAGCTCCAGGAGAACACGCTCCAGCAGCTTGCCCTGGAGAGCGGCGGCGCCTACGTGTACCCCGCGGGCGGGTCGCTGGGCCTCGTCGATCTTTACAGGGACACAATTGCCGCAATGGAGAAGAAGGAGCTCGGCGAGCGGCAGCGCAAGGTATACGAGAACCGGTTCCAGTGGCCCCTTGCCCTCGCCCTCCTGCTGCTCCTGCTGGAGATATGGGTGGATCAAAGAAGCAGCGTTAAGTCGAAAGCGGGGGGTTAATAGGCTATGCGTCTCGAAGATTCCCTTAAAATTACCGCTGTCCTGCTCGCGTTCTCCTGCGTGGGCTGGAACTATCCCGCCGCGCGAAAGAACGGCCAGGGGAACGAACTCTACAAACGCGGGGACTACGAGGGGGCGCTCAAGAAATACACAGAGGCGACCACGGAGTCGCCGGGCACACCCGAGCTTTACTACAACATAGGCGATGCCCTCTATAATCTCTCCAAATTCAAGGAGGCGTCCGAACTGTTCAACAAGGTGGCTCCCGCCGGCGACCAGGCGCTCCGGTCGCGTTCATTGTATAATATGGGAAATGCCCGCTACCGCATATGGAAGCCGGGAGAGGATACCTCCGCGCTCAAGGAGGCGGCTGAAGCGTATGTAAAGTCTCTCGAGGCAAACCCGCGAGACCGCGACGCGAAATATAATCTCGAGTATGTGCTGAAACAGATCAAGCAGCAGGAGAAAAAGCAGGAGCAGCAGCAGAAAGACCAGAAAAACAAAGAGCAGGAAAAGAAGGAGCAGGAGAAGAAGAGACAGGAGAAAAAAGAACAAAAGGATCAAAAGGAGAAGGAAGAGCAGAAAGAGGAAAAGAAAGAGGAAAAGAAAGAACAGGAAAATCGGCAGCAGAAACAGGAACAGCCGCAGCAACAGCAGTCGACGCCGCAGCCTGCGAAACAACTGAACGAGGAGGAGGCGAAGAATCTCATCGAGAACCTCGATCGCGACGCACGCGACCCGCAGCACTTCCTCGAGACCCAGATGCCGCCGGCGCCGAAGAAGGTGGACAAGGATTGGTGAGATGCAGTGTAAGGTTGAAAGTTTAAGGTTAAAAGTACAAAGATACAAGCAGACACCGACATTGAGGTGCCGGTCGCTGGTCTCGGCGGATGTACCACGAATTATGTATAAGGCAATCGTATCTATAGGATTGGCATCGTTGCTCCACTGCGGCCTCGCGGCGGCGGTGGAGGTCACCGCGTCGGTGGACAAGGGCGTTGTCCCCGTGGGGGGTCAGCTTGTGCTCACCGTGCGCGTGACCGGCGGCGCGCAGGGGGCCGAGCCGTCGCTACGTCCCTCGATGGTTTCCAGGTGCAGCACACGAGCTACTCCACGCAGATCGAGATCGTCAACGGCGTGACCTCGTCGAGCACGCAGTACGACTATGTGCTCACGCCGATCAGGGCCGGTAAGCTCAGCATAGGCCCGGTGACCCTCGCGCAAGGAGGGGCGACCTATCAGTCGCAGCCGATCACGGTGGAGGTCGGCGGGTCCTCCGAGTCCGCCGCCGCGGCAAGTCATGCGAGGCCGAAGCCCGGCGGGGATGGCGGCGGCCAGGGGGCGCAGCCGTCGAACACGGATCCGATGTTCATCGAGCTTTCCGTGGACAAGCCTGAGGTGTACCTGCACGAGCAGCTCATCCTGACATTCAGGTTCTACTGCTCGAGTCCTCTCGCCGAACGGGCGATGTACGAACCGCCCGCCGCGGAGGGGTGTGTCGCGAAGATACTCAGGGGAGGGGAGAGCACGAATTATACCCGCCTCATGAACGGGCGTCGCTATCAGGTGAGCGAGGTGAAGACGGCCCTCTTCCCGTTCCAGACCGGGGAGTTGACCCTCGGCCCCGCCAGGCTTAAGGGAGCGGTCCTTATTGAAACAGCGCGCCGCCAGCGGCAGCCGGGCAGTCCCTTTGATCTGGAGGATATCTTCCAGGACCCGTTTTTCGGCAGATTCGGCAAGCAGCCGTTTGAGCTTTCCTCCAACCAGGTGAAGGTCAGGGTGCTTCCGCTCCCCGCGGAGGGCGCCCCCAAGGGGCAGGCGGCGGTGGGGCACTATACGCTCAAGGTGGAGGCCAAGCCGGCGGAGGTCCATGCCGGCGACCCGGTAACCATGACGATGACGGTGCGCGGCGAGGGCGATCTCGACGCGGTCCCCGCCCCGCACCTGAAGAGCACGGATGGTTTCAAGACATACGACGCGACCGGCGCCGTCGAAATGGACAAGGGGGGGGATCGCATCGCGGGAGTGAAGCGCTTCGAGCAGGCGATCGTGCCGCTCAAGGAGAGTATTCGAGAAATCCCCGAGATCCAATTCCCCTGCTTCGACCCGGCGGATAGGAAATACGTGATGTTGCACGACGGGCCGATCCCGATCAAGGTGCTCCCCCCCCGGGAGGGTGCCAGGATTGTGAGCTTCCCCTCGGGCGGCGAGGGGCGGGGGGTCAAGCTCCTCGAACGCAATATTGTCTTTATAAAAACCGATCCGGGGCTGCTCTCAAGGGGCGGTGGGAATGGCCTCTCCGTATTGTTCTGGCCGGCGCAGATCCTGCCGCTCCTGTGCGTGATCGCGGCATATCTTCACGCCCGGCACAGGGATCGCCTGCGCTCGGACCTCGGCTACGCGCGGCTCTATCACTCGGGGAAGAAGACGCGCGCGCGCCTGGTGTCTGCCGAGGCGGCACTCCGAAAGGAACAAAGCGAAGAGTTTTACGCGGCGCTCATGAAAGCGGTGAACACCTATATTGCCGACAGGCTCAATATCCCGTCGGGGGGACTCACCGCCGAGATTATACAGGAGAGGCTGCGGGAGAAGCGGCTGCAGGAGGAACTATTGCGGCGCCTCGACGAGTTCGCGAGAAATTGTGAAATGGCCAGGTTCGCGCCGGTCGAATCGGGACGCGCCGACATGGAGCAGGCCTACCGCGAGGCGACGGAGCTTTTGGAGGCATTGCGCAGATGCCGATTTTAAAGTGCCGATTGACAGGATTCGATAATACCGTAGCGCACACTTCAGCGCACACTTTAGTGTGCGGCGCGACAAAGCAAAACAGGAGCAGGAATATATACGCTGGCGCAAATATTATGAATGCTATGAGAATGATCATTATTGGAGCACTCTGCTATATTGCGTGCGGCATATCAGCCGCCGTGCCGGCCCCTGAGCCGAATGCGCGACTGGTCGCCGCCGAACCTGTGCAGGGGGGATCGCTCGATGCTGCGACGGGTGCGGTGGGGATCATCACCGTGCAGCGCACGCCGACGCCGGCCTCGGCAAGCACGGCGACGGCCTCCCCGGCCGGGGCGACCGCCACTTCCGCCAAAGAACAAGTGAGGGATCCTCGCGAGCTCTATAGCCGCGCCAACAGGCTGTACGAGTCCGGCGATTATGAGGGAGCGCGCGCCGAGTATGAGCGGCTCCTGTCGATCGGCTATGCCGGATCGAACCTGTACTACAATCTCGGGAACGCCTGTTGCAAGCTCGATCAAAAGGGTCCGGCGATCCTCTACTACATGAAGGCGCTCCGCCTCCGGCCCAGGGATCAGGATATCAAGAGCAACCTGGAATATGCCCTCTCCCTCGTCGAAGACCGGATTGAGCCCGCGCCGAAGGCGTGGGCGGTGCGCCGGTGGGCGGCAATGGTCGGCCACTTTACCTCCCCGGAACTGCGCCGCGCGGCGGTGGCGATATACTGGGCTCTATGTCTCATCTTCATCATGGCCATCTATTTCCGTCCCATGC
>JAPLCY010000166.1 GCA_026391995.1 Candidatus Auribacterota bacterium | reverse complement strand
CCTGATCCCTTCCCCTGCCTTACTATACCCCACCCCCCGACATTTTTCAACACGGCAGGCCGATTCATGTGTTATGATACGTTGTGTTACTTCCCGGAGGAAACAATGCCGGATAGCACCACGGGCAGCACCCTCGCCGCGCTCTCCCGTCCCCGTGAGGGCGCGCTCGCGAAATACATGAAACTCGCCGTGGGGAAGCGCGGATTCTGGTCGCTTCTCAACTACGAGCTCCGCGTCCTCCTGTTCGAGAACATGCCCGGAGCGCCCGGTATCATCCTGCGCCGCATCTTCTACCGTGGCCTCTTCAAGAGTATGGGAAGAAACATCATCCTCGGCAAGGGGCTCACTGTCAGGAATCCCGGGGCTATCACCCTCGGCGATAATGTCGCGATCGACGACTACTGCACCCTCGACGCGCGCGGGGCCGACTGCGGCATCAGCATCGGGGACAGCGTAGTCATCTCGCGGGGAACCATATTGCGCGCAAAGAACGGACGCATTACCATCAGCCGCAACAGCGGCATCGGCTCGTACTGCATCCTCGCCTCGTCGAGCACCCTCGATACCGGCGAACACCTTCTCATGGCGTCCTGCGTCTGCGTCCTCGCGGGAGGGGAGCACGCCTTCGACCGCCTCGACGTGCCGATCATCGAACAGGGGATGCAGCCGGGCGCCGGCGTCGCCATCGGCGCAGATGTCTGGATCGGCACACGCGCGACGATCCTCGACAGTGTGCGCATCGGCGACCATGCGGTCATCGGGGCATGCGCCCTTGTAAATAATGAGATCCCCGCGTACGCCGTGGCGTACGGCATCCCCGCGAAGCCGGTGAAGGACAGAAGGGTGCAATAAAGTTCTCTCAGCGCCTGATTGCCCTGATCTACCTGATTCAGGTCAGATACATGAAAACTCGGTGCACTCGGGACAATCAGGCGCCATCCAGCTATTCCATCAAGGGAAATAATGCAGCAAGATTGGAATGTGTCCATGATACAAAAAGCATTATTCGATGATGAAGCCAGAAAGTGGGAGAGCCTCTACTCGGCGGCATCGGGTGAGCGGTGGGGGCTGTTCCAGGGCTCGGTCAGGAAACGGACTCAAGGAAGAATGGAGCGGTGTCTCTCTCTTCTCCCCGAGCTCAAGAACACGCGGGTCGTCGAACTCGCGTGCGGGCCAGGTTTCTACGGCCGGAGGATCATCGCCGCGGGCGGAAAATGGACAGGGCTGGACATATCCGAACCGATGCTCCGGGTGTGCGGGGAAAATACCGGGAGCAGCCGCATGGTGCGCGCCGATGTCCTCGCCCTTCCGTACAGAGACTCCTCGTGCGATGTGATGCTCTGCGTGGGAGTCTTAAGCTACTTGAAACAAGGAGAGATACAGGATCTGTTCACGCAGGCCCGGCGGGTGCTCCGCCCGGGCGGCCTGTTCCTCTGCCAGACAATACGATTCGATCCCTTCACCTGGGCCCGCTGCCGTCTCCCCCGCTCCATCCCCCGCCCCTTGAGGATCCCCGGCCCGCTCTACCCGCGATCGCCGCGCGCGATCTCCCGGCTGCTCGGGGAATGCGGCTTTTCGGTGGAACGCAGCGTGCCGTACAAAAAGTTTTTCATCTGCCCGGCGGGGACGATTCATCTGGCGAAGCGCGCGCGCTGATCAGCGCGGCTGTTGCACGGGGCCGGCGGCCACGATGGCGAGGTTGTCGGGATGGAGATATTCCCGGGCGACCCTCCGGATATCGCCCCTGCTCACGCCGCCGATGAGTTGCGGGTACCGCTCGAAATAATCGAGGCCCAGGTTATAGAACTGGATATCCGCGAGGGCCGACGCCACCGCCCCGTTCGTCTCGAGCATGCGCGGGACACTGTTGACCAGGCACTCCTTGCTCTCCTCGAGCTCCGCCGCGGTAACGCCGTCCCTCACCATCATCTTCAGCGCCCCCTG
>JAPLCY010000314.1 GCA_026391995.1 Candidatus Auribacterota bacterium | reverse complement strand
CGCGGCCCCGCCGCCGTCGCCGAGGTAGATGCCGTTCGTCGCCGGATCATAATAGGCGTTGTCCATTGAGTCGCCGGCGTGCACGCAGGCGTGCATCGTGCCCGACGAGCTCATCGCCGCCGCGAGCGAAGGGTCAAGCGCGCCGAAGAAGGAGGCGATCCGGTCGATGTGGTAATAGGCCATAACCTCATCGAAGTGCGTGACCTCCGGGGCGAAGATAAACAGGCCGTCCCCCGCGCGGGCCTCCGGGGCATCCTCGTTGATCACGGCGACGTGCTCCCCCTTGAGCTCGACGGGCGCGCGCAAACGCTCGAGCGCCACCTCGCTCAGCCCCGCGTCCTCAACCGGGCTGGTGCGGTATATCCTCCCGCGCGCGAAGCGCATGACGTTGTAGCTGCGCACCACGATCCCGCGAAACGGATCGAGGAGATATACCCATGTGCCCAGCGGCCTCGACGAGGGGACGACCACCTTATAGACGCGCTGGTGCGCGCCTCGCATCCAGCAGATCAATTCGTAGAATTTCACCGGCGCCCGGACCCGCGCGCGACGCCCCAGGTCATCGAGCGCCGCCTGGATAGCCTCGGCCCTTGTCATACGCGCGGCCTCCCCCGCCCCCCTCGCGAGAAAGAGGCGCCGGTGGAAGGAACCGGTGACCGCGCACACCTTACCGCCGCGGTCAAGGTGCACATCGACAAGCGCGCCGATGACCGGGATCGCGTGAACCACCTGCTGAAAACGCACGTGCGTGCCGCCCCCGCTCTTCCAGGTGCGCAGGTGAATGAGCGAGGAGGGATTGTTGATGCCCAGTGATTTCGCGTGGGCATTGAGAAACCGTGCGGCCTTCCGCGGCGCGGCGTCCCGGCCGGCAGGGACCGTTCCCCGTGCCGCCCCCGCTTCTTGCAGGGGGGAATCGGCACGGAACCAGCTGAGATCAATCCACGGAACGGCAGTGGGGGCGGCAACCGGGGCGCTGAGAAAAGGCTTGCGATGCTGAGAGCTCTTCCCGGGGCAGATCATGTGTCCCTCTAGCGAGGTTGGATCATTATCCTCCCGCCGCCACGGGGATGTCAACCGAAAGTCCATCAACCGAAAGTCCTCTTTGCGCGGGCGGAACCCCTTTAGTATAATGCCCGCCCTATGAAAGACCGGTTCGACGAGATGATGGAGCGTTTCCTCGTACCCCTCTCACAGCTTCGCGGGCATGTGAACGACTGCACCTACTTCCTCAGGAACGACGGCAGCCTCGCCTTCGCCCAGGGGTATCACCATCCCGCCGGGGCGATCTCGGGAAAGACCCTCTACTACCCGAAACCCGGCGGCTGGGTGAACATCTTCGGCCGGCAGTACGAATGCCTTCACAAAACCTATCGCGATGGAAAGATGTACTCGTTCACGAACCCGGAGCAGATTGCCGAGCACTACGCCCTCTTCCCCGAGCTCGTCCGCACCGCCCCGATCGCGCCGATCATCAAAAACAACCTGCTCCTCCCGCTGGACGGGTTCCGGGGCTTCTTTGAGCCGAGGAAATCGCTGCGGCTTTGCGTCGAGCTTTACCCGAAGATCCGGGATGGGATCGCGGCCGCGAGCGAGATCCTCCATGTCCCGGTCGAGCGGATGGGCCTCACCGGTTCGCTCCAGTACGGCCGCCTCGAGGAACACGACGACGATACCGACATCATCTTCTACGGCTCGGTCGAGGAAAATCACGCCGTTGTCCAGCGGATTCACCGGCTCGTCGGTGAGGAGCCCGGCCGGCACGTTCACGAGTTCGGCAAGTTTTGGCCGCTTCGCCTTTACCACGGGGGCATTCTCGTGTGCCCGTTCTTCATCTACGCGCGCGAGGAGGAGATCCCTCTCCGCGACTGCGCCGTCAGCACGGTGAAGAAGGGGGTGGCGCTGCGGGGCCGGGTCACCGACACCCGCCACTCGGTCTACATGCCGCTCGTCCTGCCCCTCGAGGAGGCGACCGTCGATGGCAAGGAGCGCGGGCGGTTTATCCTGATCCTCGCCGATAGCTACGTGCGCGGCGAGTTCGCCGCGGGGCAGCGCATCGAGGCGACGGGCGAGCTGGTTCGGGTGACAAAGGGGGGCGACACGTTCGACGCGCTGATCGCGGCGAATAATTGGGATGTGACCACAGTCGCCGGCTCCTAGATAAAAGAAGAGCACATCGGTCGCGAATTCTGATGATGCACGCAAGGGTGTGTATTTTTGCAACATCTGTAGTGCACACTTAACCTGGATTATTCGTCAGACTGATAAAAGAGCAATTTTAACGGCACACCATGTGTAACCGCGGATTTCGCGCCTGCCTGCCCTGCCTGCCGGCAGGCAGGCGGCAGGCAGGCGGCAGGTAGGGATTGGACGGATTACACACAAAAAATCCGCGCAATCTGTCTAATCCGCGGTTAAAACATTAAAAGTTGGTGAATAGATCAGGTTAAGTGTGCGCTGCGGCGGTGAAGGGAAAGTCCACATTTCCGAATTCATGATCCGAGTTCCCCGCCCCCGGTCTTTGGATAAGAAAACAGGGCTCCGGTCGCCGCCATCATACTCGGGATTATTCCTGCGGCCCCAGCCGGCAATGGACATCTCCGCGCAAGCAGCTACAATTATATTATGCGCTCCGCCATCGCTCTCGCCCTTGTACTCATCCTGACGCGGTCCGCGCCGGCAGCGGACAACCCGCTCCGCCTCGACGTCATCGAACACCGTCTCCCCAACGGCCTCACGCTCCTCATCCTCGAACACCGGCAGGCGCCGATCGTCGCCTGCGCGCTGGTGTACCGCGTCGGATCGGTCAACGAGGAGATCGGCGCCACCGGCATCACGCATCTTCTCGAGCATATGATGTTCAAGGGGACGGAGAGTGTGGGTACGCGTGATTTCCGGCGGGAGAAGCCGCTCCTCGACACGATTCAAAATCTCCGCGAACAGCTCGCCTCCCTCGAGGACCGCACCCCGCCGGACCCGGCGAGGGAGAAGCGGCTCCGGGAAGAGATCGAGAAGGCGGAACGGGATGCCGGCGCGTTCGCGGTGCAGAATGAGCTCTGGAAACTCTACACCAGGCACGGCGCGACAAGACTGAACGCATTCACCGGTCGCGACCGCACCGTCTACGTCTGCAGCCTTCCCGCCAACCGGTTGGAGCTCTGGATGCAACTCGAGTCCGACCGGATGCAGCACGCGGTCTTCAGGGAGTTCTACCGGGAGAGGGACGTCGTGCTCGAGGAACGCAGGCTCTCGGTCGAGGACAGTCCCGAGGGGGCGTTCGACGAAGCGCTTCAGGCCACCGCCTTCATCGCCCACCCGTACCGGTGGCCGGTCATCGGCTGGAAATCGGATCTCGAACACCTCACCCCCGATGTGCTCGCTTCCTA
>JAPLCY010000126.1 GCA_026391995.1 Candidatus Auribacterota bacterium | reverse complement strand
CCCGCGGCGTTTGGAACTGTGCCCGTGAAAAGGCGGGCAGAGTATGCGCTACGCAATCCCTTGACCTTGGATGCGAGCGCCCTCAGGCCCTTCCTCAATCCCCCGCCCGGCCTGAACGAATAAAACTGCCCGTTGGGCATCACGATACCCCCGTACGCGTCGAATGCCCCCGCGACCGGCTGGAGCTCGACATTTACGGTGAATGTATCACCCGGGCGCGGAGTCTGGCTGCTCACGATCACATAAAGTTTGGAGGGTGTTGGCGTCGGCGTGGGAGTGGGAGTGGTAGTCGGTGTTGGCCCTTGCTCTATCCCGAGTTTTGTCACGAAGGCATTCTGATAACCTGTGTTGCCCGGCCAGGTCTGCGCCGGATTCTCCAGCGGGAAATCAGAAGAGAAGGTAAGTCCTGTCAGGACTATGTTGCCAGCGGGATCGACGGCCAGTCCATAGGTGCGGTCACTTTGCTTCCCGCCGAGGAAGGTGGAATAGTCTAACGTGGCACCATCCGAACTGATCTGCATAAGTATGGCGTCATATTGCCCCTGGAGAGCAGGGAATAGTGCGTCTTCGGTGTACGGAAACTGGGATGGAGCCTCGTTCAAAGGCGTGTATACCGCCCCCGGAGCAGAGGTCTCCCCGCCAACATAGGCCATACCTTGCGCATCGACGGCCACGCTGGTGCAAAAGGAGCCCCACGCTCCATTCGGCGATCCGCCCCCCAGGAAGGTAGAATAGACGAGTGATGCCTCACCACTTAAAGAAGGATCAATCTTCACCAGGTAGGGCTCATCTCCTGACGTGCCCGCCTCGAGATAGGAGGCGCTGCTGTAGATGGTGGGTACGGGTGGATTCGCCATCGGAAAGCCTGCCGACTGCGTGCGACCTGTGACTACAATGAGTCCCTCTGGATCCAGAGCTACGCCGTAGGTATCATCACGGGCGTCGCTTGCGTCAGCCCCCAGATATGTGGAGTAGCATATGGTATATTGTGAGGATGGATCACCGGGTAGACTCGAGGTGAACTGGGTTACAAAGCCGTTACTGAGATAACCTGATGGCGCAGGGGTGCTGCGGTACGCGTTGGGGGTGGTAGGGAAGTTTGAGGACCTGGTATAGCCTCCCACCGTAATGTGGCTGCCGCTACCGTTCACCACGACGCCGTGCCCTTGTTCCCCCTGGTTGCCGCCAAGGAAGCTTGAGTAGACCAGCGAGGATTGGCCGCTCTTGCCGGGGTCGATGATGCAGAGGAAGGCATCCGTTGAACCGCTAAGGTCGGTCTGGATGGCGTTGGGCGTCACCGGGAATTTGATCGCCCCACCGCTGCCGGAGGGGGTCACTCCTGTGATGTACACAAGACTCTGTGCGTCGACAGCGATGTTGTTACCGTTACTGCCGTCATCGACAAATACTTCTCCCGGTCCTCCCTCCAAGCCGCTCCCACCCAGGTACGTCGAGTAGCGTACGTTGCCGCTCGCATCAAATACGGTAACGAAGTAATCCGACTGTCCGTTGTTCTGTGTCTGGAAGGCGCTCATGGTAGGGAACGGTCCCGACGCATCCGAGCTTGTCAGGCCGGCAACGGCAACTCCGCCATCCGGCATGACCGCAACCCCCACTCCCATGCTTTGCTGATCGCCGCCCAAATAGCTGCACCAGAGCAGGTTGCCAGCGGGGTCGTACTCCGCCACGAAAGCCGACATCGTGCTGCCTGCCAAGGGGTTCGGTTGCCAGGCGTTCAGCACGGGAAGGTCAGAGACCTGGGTGGCGCCTGTCACGTAAATGTTCCCCTGGGTGTCGCTGGCAGCGTTCTGAGCGAAGGTCAGA
>JAPLCY010000220.1 GCA_026391995.1 Candidatus Auribacterota bacterium | reverse complement strand
AAGAATAATGTGCTCCCATTAGTAAGTGTGCGCTACGGTGGTAAAGGGGAAGTCCATCTCTGAATCCATGATCGCGCGATGAGCATGAAATCATCCATCACCCCCCCGGCCTTAAAATAATTAGCGAAGCAGCGCCATACGTGAGACAATGGTATGCGATTGGGAGCGGGCAAAGGCCTTGCCCTGCGCCCGGACATTCGTCGCCCCCCAATAGGAAAAGATCCCCGCCCATCCATTGCGGGATGATTGCCAAACCTCGACGGAGACGAGGTGACATGGACGATACATCGGATTATTTCACCGACAACAGCGTGCGGCGGAGGAGAGACCTCCTCATCCTCGCGCTGATCTTCTCCGTTACCTTCTTCGCGTTCCTTGGCAGATATCCCCTCCTCGATCCCGACGAGGGACGCTACGCCGAGGTCCCGCGGGAGATGATCGAGAGCGGCGACTATATCACCCCCCACCTCGACTACGTGAAGTTCCTTTTCAAGCCGCCCCTCTTCTACTGGATGGTCGCCGCCTCATACCGGCTGTTCGGCGTGAATGAATTCGCCGCGCGATTCCCTGGCGCCCTCTGCGGCTTCCTGCTCGTCCTGATCACCTATCTCCTCGGTCGCCGCGCATTCCAGCGGAGGGAAGGGCTTCTGGCCGCCCTCGTCCTCGGGACATCGGGGGGATTTGTCGTCTGCGCGCGCCTCAGCCTCATCGACCTTCCGCTCACCCTCTTTCTGACCGCCGCGCTGGGCTCGTTTTGCGTCGCATCGCGCGACGGGGAGCCGCACAAGCGCCGCTACTATCATCTCTTCTATGTCTACATGGCCCTCGCCGTCATGACCAAGGGGCTCATCGGCGTGCTGCTGCCGGCGATGATCATCTTCTGGTATCTGCTGCTCACGCGCCGCTGGCGCCTACTCGGAGAAATGCGCCTGACCACCGGGATTATCGTCATGCTGGCGATCTGCGTCCCCTGGTTCATCCTCGTGTCGAGGCGGAACCCGGAATTCTTCGGCTTCTTCTTCATCAATGAACACTTCAGGCGATTCCTCGCCCCCGTCCATCAGCGGCAGGAATTTTTCGGCTTTTTTGCGCCCATACTCCTGCTGCTCATGCTTCCCTGGTCATGCCTCTTCCCCTGGGTTGCCCGTTACTGCTGGATATCGCGGAGGGGGCCGGAACGGCGCGCCATCCTCTTCCTCGCCTTGTGGGCGGTCGCAATTTTCGTTTTCTTCTCGCTTTCAAAATCCACGCTTATCACCTACATTCTCCCGATACTGCCCCCGCTCGCCATACTCACCGGCGCGGCTTTTTCGGAGGCGATCGCGCGGCGCGCAATATATCTCCGCCGAATCTCCTGTACGGTGGGAATAGTCCTCATGGTTGCCGGCGCGGGAGGGATCTTCTACCCCTATATCGCCCGGATCCACGGCCTCAGCTCGGCGGGGTGCGGGATCATCGGCGGGATTTTTATCATCGGCGGGATATGGGCGTTCACGAAGGCGCGGCGAAACGACTTCCAGGGGTTCGTCCTTGTCATCTGCGCAATGCTCTACACGGGCGGCATCCTCGCAAACGCTTTCCTCCCGGCAATATTCACCGCGGAGCGTAGCACGAAGCGGCTCGCCCTGATCGCCCGCGAACGGATGACGCCGGACACCGTGCTCACAAGCTATATGTACGAACCGTCGCTCGCCTTCTATACCGGAAAAAAGTTCATCATGGTCGACGCCGACCGCACTATCGATCTCGAGTTCGGGAGCACACAGGCCGGCGAGCTCGACCTCTTTCTCACGATAGAACAGTTCCAGGCCCTGTGGGATTCGCCGACGCCGGTGATGGTTCTCATGAAGGAGCGGGACATGGGATCGCTGGAAAAACGCGTGAAGAAGCCCATCAATGTGCTGGGCCGCCAGGGAATAAAGCTGCTCGCCACAAACGTGCGGGACGTGCAGGAAGCTACCGGTGACATCTTACCTAATTCATTCCCCAGATAGCTGATACATCCAGAATATATTGTCAATATACCGAGCACACATCAATTGACGATACATTTTTTATACGCCAGCCTGTACCGCACTAGATTATGTAGGACGTCTCCATAGTGGTCACTCGATGGTGAGGATCCTTTCGGCGATCGGTCCAAGCGGCGCGCCCTTCTTGTTCAGCAGCGCCCCGTACACCCAGTAGCGCCCCGGCGTGAGGCCCGTGAAGGGTATAGTGGCCGCATCGAGATTGACGATGTTATCGTACAACTGGAAGTATTTTGCCTTCCCGTTGCTCAGGTACGGGGT
>JAPLCY010000377.1 GCA_026391995.1 Candidatus Auribacterota bacterium | reverse complement strand
ATGGTTCGCACCATTGACAAGGATGGCAAGCAGGTGGGCATTATACCGATCGACCACGCCCTTTCGCTTGCCCGTGCGAGCATGCTTGATCTGGTGGAGGTTTCTCCGAACGCGGACCCGCCGGTGTGCCGCGTCATGGATTTCGGGAAGTTCCAGTACCAGCAGATGAAGAAGGACAGGCAGGGCCGAAAGAAGCAGGTGAGCGGAAAACTCAAGGAGATCAAGCTCAGGCCGCGCATCGAGATTCACGACTACAATGTCAAGCTGCGCCACTCGCACGACTTTCTGACCAAGGGATACAAGGTCAGGATCCGGCTTGTCTACCGCGGGAGGGAGCTTGCCCACGAGGAACTCGGCAGAAATCTGCTGAAGCGGTTTGAGATGGACCTCAAGGACGTGGGGCATGTCGAGACGCCCGCGAGGACCTTCGGCAAGAACGTCATTATGTTGTTCGGCCCCCTGAAGGGGGCGAAACCGCGTACGGGTGCGGAGACGAAAAAGGAAGACGCAGATGCCAAAGTTGAAAACAAGCCGCTCGGCGGCGAAACGATTCAAGCTGACCAAGCACGGCAAGGTTAAAAAAAAGCAGGCCTGTACGAGCCATATCCTCACCAAGAAGAGCCGCAATCGAAAGCGCCGGCTCAGGGGGACGAGCATACTCAATCCCCTCGATACGCGAATGGTGAAGAGGCTGTTGCAGTACGGGTAATTGAGAGGAGGAGAACGTGGTTAGGGTACGTACAGCCCCTGCCTCGCGGGAGCGCCGGAGGAGGATTCTCAAGCGCGCGAAGGGATACAGGACCTCGCGGGGAAGCCTCATCCGTCTCGCCACTGAAGCGGTCGAGCGGGGGCTCGCATACGCATACAGGGATCGCAAGGTGCGCAAACGGGACTTCCGCGCGCTATGGATCACCAGGATCGGCGCCGCATGCAAGGCCGAGGGGATATCCTATTCGCGTTTTATGGACGGCCTCAAAAAGGCCCATGTCGCGCTTGACCGGAAGGTGCTCGCCGATCTGGCCGCGCGTGAGGCTCCCGTATTCAAAGAACTGGTGCGCGTCGCACAGGGCACCTGATCAGGGTCGGGCAGGGCAGGGTAGCAAAGGGATACACCATGGAGAGAGTGTGCTCCGTGTTCTATAGAGATGAGACGATCGCTTCACGCAACGACACCGGACATGATATCGCCCTGTTAAATTGAGCGGGCACTGTCCGCGCCGTTACTGATATCCCTCCTGCCCTTCGCCGTATCATTCACGGCCATCCCTGCCTCAGGGCGTCTCTGCGGCTAGTTGCTTTGCGCGACCTGAATTTTTTAAAGCACACGGCGGCCACTATGAAGGCGAAGATCGAATCGCTCCGCGGCGAGGCGCGCGCGCTCATTGACCGGGCGTCCGGCAGTCAAGGTCTCGAGGCGCTCCGCGTCCGGTTCCTCGGACGCAAGGGCGAAATCACCTCATTGCTCCGGGGGCTCGGCGGGCTCTCCGCCCAGGAACGCCCCGTCGCCGGCCAGATGGTGAACGCCCTCAAGGCTGAAATCCACGAATATCTCGAGGCGCGTCTCCGCGAACTCCATTCCCATGAAGAGGGCGCGCGGCTTTCAGGCGAGGCGATCGACGTCACCCTTCCCGGGCTCCCCGTGTCCCGGGGCGCGCTGCACCCCCTCTCACGGATAACCGCCCGTATCAACGGAATCTTCATGGGACTCGGTTTTGTCGTCGAGGAGGGCCCCGAGGTGGAGACCGAGCGCTACAACTTCACCGCCCTCAACTTTTCTCCCGATCACCCGGCAAAGGATATGCAGGCGACGGTCTACCTCTCCGACACCCTACTCCTGCGCACACACACCTCGCCGGTCCAGATCAGGGTCATGGAGGGACAACAACCTCCCGTGCGCTGCATCATGCCGGGGCGCGTGTATCGCTGCGACAGCGACGTATCCCATTCCCCGATGTTCCACCAGGTCGAGGGCCTGCTCGTCGATGAGGGGGTCAGCTTCGGGGATTTGAAGGGTGTACTCGCCTTCTTCGTGCAGCGCATGTTCGGTCCGCGCACAAAGATCCGTTTCCGTCCGAGCTATTTCCCGTTCACGGAGCCGAGCGCGGAGATCGACATCTCCTGCGTCAT
>JAPLCY010000123.1 GCA_026391995.1 Candidatus Auribacterota bacterium | reverse complement strand
CCGCTTTTCCTATTTATATGCCCTGAAATTTAAAATCCGGCGCAATTCAGGTATCTTTCAATTATAATTTGGATGATTTATCGAGTAGGCTGGGAGCCTTGCGACTCCCGGCCTCTCACACCACCGTACTTGCCGTTCGGCATACGGCGGTTCATGAAAGACTCATAAATCGACGATGTTCCACGAGGAGACTCGTGAGTCCCTGTTGGCTGAACCATTTGATCGGGTACGCTTCGTTCATATGCGATGCACCCGCATTCCACCATGGCCCCCGGCCATTATAGGCCGATGCGAAAGCTCTTTCCTTTTCCATCCCGCGTTGTATCAGCTTCTTGGCTCTGGTTCGTGGTTTCTTCCACTGCCTCCACAATATGCAGCGCAGTTTCCGCCTTATCCACTCATCCAGTTCTTCAAAGGTTGACTTCACTTGGGATAGCCGGTAGTAGTTCATCCAGCCGCGAAGGTAGAGGGTCAGTTCCGCTATCACCTTCACCACTGAGCGTCCTCGGCCCTTTCTCATAATCTCATGAATGCGCGCTTTGGCTCGTTTCAGCGAGTTCGGCGACACCTTGAGTTTCGGGTTCAGATTTACGGTCATCGTATATCCCAGGAACTTGCGTTTCCATGGACGATCAACCGCGCTCTTTTCCCGATTTATCTTCAGGCGCAATCGCTTCTCAAGGAATTCGGTGATGGATTCCATCACGCGCTCCCCCGCCGCTTTCGATTTCACATAGATGTTGCAGTCATCGGCGTATCGACAGAAACGATGGCCTCGCCTCTCAAGCTCCTTGTCCAGTTCATCCAAAAGGATGTTGGACAGCAGCGGCGAGAGCGGCCCACCCTGCGGCGTCCCTTCTTCCCGTACCTGCACCACTCCATCGTCCATTATCCCAGCCCTGAGATAATTCCCTATCAGTCGAAGAAGTTGTTTGTCCTTCAATCGTCTCGCCACCCGCGCCATCAGCACGTCGTGGTTTACTCGGTCGAAGAACTTTTCCAGGTCAATATCCACCACATAACGATAACCGGCTTCCACGTGTCCGCGCGCTTTCTTGACCGCGTCAAGGGCGCTTCGTCCGGGGCGGAAGCCGTAGCTGTTCTCGCTGAAGTGGGGATCGAAGATTGGGGTTAGCGCCTGCAGGATCGCCTGTTGAATAAAACGATCAAGGACTGTGGGTATGCCCAGCTTTCGTTTCCCTTTCCCGTCAGGCTTGGGTATCTCTACCCGCCGCACGGGTGAGGGTTCATACGTCCCGCCGAGCAACTCATCCCGGATGCGCGTCCAGTTTGTCTTCAGGTATGGCGTAAGGTCGTCAACGGTCATCCCGTCTATACCCGGCGCTCCCTTGTTCGCACGCACGCGCTTAAGAGCTTCCATCAGGTTCTCACGGCACAGCACCTCCTCCATTAACTTCTCCGCTTTCGGTTGGGCATTCTCCTTGTCCGCCGCGGACGCTTGACGCTCTCTCAATGTATTCTCGCGGGTTCCGCCCGCTACCTTCCGGGAGTCCTCCGGCTTTTCATCCATCCTGTCTGCGTCTCCTTCGTCCGTCGAGGCTTCAGTGCCTTTCCGGTCTTCCATGTTCGGGCCTTCGTCACATTGTGCAGCGACTACTATGCCCTCGGCTGACTTCTGCATATCCCTTGAACCGCCTCTTGACGGCTCTAGTCCCGCCTTTCGGCGGGACAGATATGCAGACCTCCCCGGGTATTGCGCACTCTCCTTCACCCCATATACCTGTCGCATATACTCCCGCACCTTCCGGATGACTATCGGGCTTTGAATCTTTAGGCCTTCTCGCCCAGATGCGGTTGCCTCGTATGCGCTTCGTGTTCCTCAGGCCGGGGTTTTGCTTACAGCTTCCTTCAGACCCCGCCTCGCGGCGGTAGCCCTTGCTGTTCGGCTAACGGTTCCCGTCATCAGGGTCCGTAGAGGACTTGCACCTCCAAGAAAGTGCGCCCTGCCGGGCGCACCTAATTGATACGCCGCGAATGATATCGCGGCGTATGATTATTCTCGGAATTGTGGCGATGATTCAATGCTCATGCGCTACCATAAATCCCCCGAAAGAACTGGGGATTTCTCCGATGGAGCCGGGCGAATATCACATCGAAAACGTGCCGTTTTTCGAGGCCGGGAAGATGCGATGCGGTCCTGGCGCCAT
>JAPLCY010000062.1 GCA_026391995.1 Candidatus Auribacterota bacterium | reverse complement strand
GATCTCGCCGACGATCTCTTCGAGGAGGTCCTCGAGGGTGACGAGCCCGCACACACCGCCATATTCGTCAACCACGATCGCCAGGTGGACCCGGCGTGTGCGGAACTCGCGCAGGAGCGACGATGCCGTCTGGGTTTCGGGGATAAAGAACGCCGGGCGGAGGATGCCGCGGAGATCGATCGCCCCCCCCGCGCCAGGCGCGCGCAGGAGATCCTTGGCGTACAGGACGCCGATAATGTTGTCCGGTTCGCCCTCGTAGATCGGGATGCGCGAATACCGGCGCGCGCGCATCGCCGCCTGGATCTCCGGCAGGGGGTGATTGAGTTCGAAGGAGACCATCTCCTGCCGCGGGCGCATCACGGCCGTGACGCGCAGATTGACGAAGTCGAAGACGCCCTGGATCATCTCCCTCTCCTGGCTGTCCACGATCCCCTCGCGGGAACCGATCCGGATGGCGGTCTTGATCTCGTCCTCCGTGATGGCATGTTCGGTCGGGGGGGCGTTGCGGCTCAGCAGGGCGATGAGCTGGTCCGAGATGATGCGCACGAGGCGCCGGAGGGGGTAGAGGATGATCCCGATGGCGTCGATGACCGGCGCGACGAGCGGGGCCAGGCGCTCGTTGCACTGGATCGCGATGGTTTTCGGTGTGACCTCTCCGACCACCAGGATGGCGAACGACATGATGAAGATGGCCATGATCGTCCCCTCCGCGCCCGGGTGCAGGAAACGCATGAGCGACTCGCCGAGGGTCGAGGCCAGTATGTTCACGAACATGTTGCCGATGAGAATGGAGATGAGGAGCCTGCGGGGGTTGGCGAGGAGGCGGGCGATGAGCGGCCCGCGGCGCACGTGCTCGCGCTGGAGTTTCTTGATCTTGAAGCCGGAGAGAGAGAAGAGGGTCGTCTCGGTGCAGGAGAAGTAAAAGGAGCAGCAGAGGAGGATGACGATTCCGATGAGGTGGTAGAGGATATAACGGTCCAACTGCACGTACCCCCGTTACTCTGGCCCGATCCGCCGCTCGGGCGGCCGCTGATCGCCGGGATTCAGCTCAATCGCGTTCTTGCACCCCTGGACGATATAGTCGAAGCCGTACAGGACGGTTTTGAAAATATTGAGGAAGCGGCTGCTTTCCTCCTGGACCTGCGCGAGCCCCCCCTCCAGCGCGCGCGCTTTGATCTTCGCCTCGGCCGCGTCCTTTCTGGCGATGTCGATCGCCCCCTCGTGCTCCTCAGAACGTGCCTCGAGCGCGGCGATGCGGCGCTGGAGGCTGTCAATATCGATTGCCTCGATCCTCCGCCGCATCCTGCGGACGTGGAACAGCACGGCGGTCGAGAGGAGAAGCAGCGAGAGTATGAGGATGCGGGGAGGGGGGAGAAAGATGGTCAGTGGCATGGAGAACTCCTAGTTAGAAATCCCAAATCCCAAAGAAACTGTCCACTCGCTGAAATGTAGTAAGAGATCAGGCTTTGCCGGAGCAGCCGAGCACGCGGATCTTGCGTTTCACCACGTCCCGTATCGCGTCGCGCGCGGGCCCGAGGTAGAGGCGCGGGTCGAAGTTCGAGGGATCCTCGGCGAAGCACTTGCGGATGCTGCCGGTGATCGCGAGGCGAATGTCGGTGTCGATATTCACCTTGCAGACGTTCATCTTCGCCGCACGACTGATCATCTCTTCCGGCACGCCGCGGGAACCCATGATCCTTCCCCCGTACTTATTGCAAAATTCCACGAGGTCCCGCGGCACGCTCGATGCGCCGTGGAGGACGAGGGGGAAGCCGGGCAGGCAGTCCTGGATCTCGGTGAGGCGCTCGAAGTCGAGCCTCGGCTCCCCCTTGAACTTGTATGCGCCATGGCTCGTGCCGATCGCCACGGCGAGCGAGTCGCAGCCGGTCCGTTCCACGAACTCGGCGGCCTGACGCGGGTTCGTGAAGACGGCGTCCTTCTCGTTCACCGAGACGTTGTCCTCAACACCCGCGAGCTTCCCGAGCTCTGCCTCAACCGCGACGCCGCGCGGGCGGGCATAATCGACGACCTTCCTGGTAAGCGCGATGTTCTCTTCGAACGGGTGCTTGGAGCCGTCGATCATGACGGAGGTAAACCCGCCGTCCACGCAGGCCTTGCAGATATCGAAATCCTCCCCATGGTCCAGGTGGAGGACGATGGGCAGGTCACACGTGGCGACGGCGGCCTCGACGAGCTTGATCAGGTACTCGTGCCGGGCGTATTTCCGGGCGCCGGCCGAGAACTGGAGTATCACCGGCGATCGTTCCTCGACGGCGCCGGCCATGATCCCCTGGATGATCTCCATGTCGTTGACGTTGAACGCGCCGATGGCGTAGCGGCCCTTGAGCGCCTTTTGAAAGAGTTCCTTTGTGGCGACGAGTGGCATGATATACCTCCGCTGACGAACGCCCTGCATTATGGCACATTATGCGACGCTCATGCAAGGGGCGCGTGACCGGCCGTTTCTCTCGCCGCCCGGTGACTGAGGGTGTTATACTTTGAGTGGAGGCTGCCATGGAAAACAGGGATATCGCCGGTATCTTTTCCCAGATTGCCGACATCCTCGATATCAAGGGGGAGAACCCGTTCAGGATACGCTCCTACCGCAACGCCGCTCGCGCCATCGGCGACATGTCGGAGAGCGTGGCCGCGATGGTGCGGGAGGGAAAGGATCTTGAGGAGATCCCCGGAATAGGGGCGTCGATCGCCGGGAAGATCGGGGAGATCGTCGCCACCGGCTCGTGCGCCTTCCTCGGGGAACTGCGCGAAAGCCTCCCCCGCGGCCTGCCGGAGCTCCTCCGCATCGAGGGGATGGGGCCGAAGAAGGTAAAGCTCTTCTATGACACGCTGAAGATCGATTCCGTGGACCGGCTGGAGGCCGCCGCGGGTAAGGGGGAGCTCAAGGGGCTTCCGGGGATGGGCGAGAAGAGCGAGGAGAACATCATCCAGGCACTGGCGCGTTACCGGGCGGGGCAGGGGAGGTTCAAGCTCTCGGTCGGGCTCGAGTACGCCGAGTCGATCATCGCGTTCTTGAAAAAGGCGAAGGGGGTGAAGGCGATCGAGGCGGCGGGGAGTGTCAGGAGGCGGAGGGAGACGGTGGGAGACCTCGACATCCTCGCCATCTGCTCGCCGGGGAGCGATATCATGGAGCGGTTCGCCGGATACGACGGGATCCGGGAGATGATCGCACACGGTGGAACCAAGTCAAGCGCCCGTCTCTCGTGCGGCCTCCAGGTGGATGTGCGCGTGCTCCCGCCGTCCAGTTTCGGCGCCGCGCTCCAGTATTTCACCGGGTCAAAGGAGCACAACGTCGCTCTGCGCACGCGCGCGGTCCGGAAGGGATTAAAGCTCAGTGAATACGGCGTTTTCAAGGGGCGCCGCGCCGTTGCCGGCCCTGACGAGGAAAAGGTCTATTCCGCGGTGGGGCTGCCATGGATCCCCCCGGAACTCCGGGAGAACCATGGCGAGATCGAGGCGGCGGAGAAGGGGCAACTCCCGAAACTGATCGAGCTCAAGGATATGAGGGGCGATCTCCAGATGCACACCACCGCGACCGACGGGACCGAGTCGGTCGCGGAGATGGCGGAGAAGGCCCTGTCGCTCGGCTATGAGTATATTGCCATCACCGACCACTCCAGGGCGGTGAGGGTCGCGGGGGGGCTCGACGAGAAGCGGCTCGGGCGGCACCTGAAAGAGATCGACCGCGCGCAGGACCGGATCAAGGGGATAAGGATATTGAGGGGAGTTGAGGTGGACATCCTCCCTGACGGCAGACTGGACCTCGACGATGCCATTCTAAAAGAGTGTGAGGTGGTGATCGCCGCGGTGCATTACCGGTTCACCATGACGGAAGCCGATATGACTCGGCGGATCATCAAGGGGATCAGCAACCCCCGCGTCCATATCTTCGGTCATCCCACGGGGCGGCTCATCCTGGAGCGCCCCGGCTACCCGGTGAATATCGAGGAGTTGGTCAAGGCCGCGCGGGATTACGGGGTGGCGCTCGAGATCAACGCCCACCCGGACAGGCTTGACCTCAAAGACAGTCACGCCCGGCTCGCCAGGGAGAAGGGCGTGCGGCTTGCGATATCCACGGACGCGCATTCGCCCGCCCAGCTCGACCTCATGCGCTACGGCATTTTCACCGCGCGGCGCGGATGGGTGGAGGCGGGGGACGTGATCAATGCCTATCCACTCAAGAAATTTCTCGGGATGCTCAGGAAGTAGGCACGCGGTCGGGCGGGAGAGAGGGGGGGAGATACCCTCACAGCCCGAAACGCTGATTGGTGAGGGCGTCGAAGAAGTTGACGATATGCCTGTTCACGGGGCTGAGCGGTATGACCGTGATGTGCGGCGCCGCCACACTCCCCGTCACCTCAAACTCGGCGAGATTCCCCGAGAGGCTGTCGATTGCCTGCTGGAGCAGCAGGTCGGCGAATAGAATCGGCGTCTTGCTCACCGGCCGCGCGTAGCAGGTGAGCTTGAGATCCCCGTTGAATCCCACCGTCCCTTCGCCGTAGATGTCCATCACGCTGCTCACCAGGCTGATTGTGTGGAAGATAAACCCCTCCGGAGCAAGAGAGAACTCCATCGTGCAGTCCTGGAGCGGCTCCTCGCTGCTCCAGAGCGGATAGCGGAAGGTGGAGATGATCTGGAGGATGACGGGGAATTTCCAGAGCCGCGCCTTCGGTATTGTCACCACCCCTTCGCCCTCGAGGGTGCCGCGCGCGCCTTCTCCCTGGAAGGTGACAGAGCCCTCCGCGATCCCCTCGATCGCGGCGCCCATGGCCGGGAACGCGGAGGCGAGGGAGGCGAGGTCCAACCCCTCGAAGCGGTAGCGGTTGAAGTAGGTGGACGGTTCGTCCATGGTGGCGAGGGTATTCCCGTCAACCGATCCCCTGAAAAGCGTCCCCTCGAGGTGGTTGATGATGATTGAGTGCGGGTCGATGAAGAGACGCCCCGAGGCGCCGGTGAGGGGGAATATGAGGTAGCGCAGCGACGCCTCATTGGTGGTGAAGAGAAGGTTATAGTCGTTGCGGGAGCTTGTGCCCCACGAGTAGGTAACGCTGCCCGAGAGATCGAAGGTTCCCGCCGGGCGATAGCGCTCCCAGATATCCTCGCCGATCCCCGGGAACTGGCGCACCCATGCGCGGGTGACGCGGAGGTCTTTTGATTCAAGGTTGAGCTTGAGGAGCTCCGTGTCGGTGTCGACGTGCCCGTCCACGAGATAGCGCCCCCAGAACGGGTCATCGATGCTGCCGCGGACCGCGATGGTGTTCTTCGAAGAGAAGGGCGTGAGATCGCATTCGATCCCGCGGACGGTATAGGCGCCGATGGTGACGATCCCGTCCGTCAGGCGGAACACCGGCGGCGGACCGGCGGCGGGGAGATTCTGCGTCTCGAGAACGCCCGCCCAGTTCGAACGGCCCGAGGCGTCAGTGGCGAAGGTCAGGTGCGCGTTCCGTAGCGTAATCTGTGCGATCTGCGCCCTGAGCCTCAGCAGGGCCGCCAGGCGCGGCCTCACGCGGAGCGAGTCGGCGGTAAAGAGGACGCCGGCACCCGGCCTCCGCACGGTGATGCCGTTCAGCCGGAGGCCATGGAGGGGGTGAAGGGATGCGGAGCCAAGGGTTATCTCGGCGGCGAGGTGCCGCTCGAGAACGCTCCTGACGCGGGCGACAAGGGCGCGCGGAGAAAAGACGAGGTAGTACGCCACTGCCGCCGCCAGGAGCAACGCGAAGAATACGATCAGCAGGGCGCGTCTGATGCGCATGGCAAATCCAAAGTCCCCGGCTCTCGGAGCTCTGTGTGAGGGCCCGGCAGGGTGGCCTGACCGCTACCTGCCCGCGCCGGGTGTGGCAATGTCGCGGGCTGCCGGTTTTTCACCCTCCGCGGGGGGCTTGTCCCCTGGCAGGGGTGGGCGCTGTGTTTCGCGCGGCATGTAGCCGTAGACGGTGACCTCCATGCTCTTCTGCTTTGGGTGGTCCGTGCGGAATGTCAATTTGGCTCGAGCGACGCCCGGCGCGGCAGGGGCTTTCCCCTTGAGCGTGAACGTGTGCGAGACCGCCGCCGAAGAGGAGGCGGGCGTGACGGCGAAATCCTTGTTGTCTATCTCGACCGCCGTAACGGTGAAGGCCGTCCCCTTGCTGTTCGAGAGGGTGACCGTGCGGCTCACCTCCTGAGCCGGGCTCAAGGAACCGAGGTTGATCCGGTTCGGGCTCGCCTGGATATCGCCATTGATGACGATGCGGACGGGGATGTCAATTTTTGGTGTGGAGGCGTAGTTGGTCGCGATACTCACCGTTTCGAAGTAGCGCCCTGGATCGAGATCCGGTTTCAGGGAGACCTCCAGGGTGTAGCGCTTCTTCCCCTTCTCCGCCGTTCCGGGGGTGATCTTCGTGGTGACCAGGTTCAGGCGCTGCGTCACCTCACCGAGCTTGAGCTCTTCCTTGAGCGTCTGGGCGATCTTGACCGTGCGCGGTTCCATGCCCTCCTTGTCGTAGATGCTGATGCTTGTGGGCTCGACGCTGACGGGGGGCGTGATGGTGCCTTTGAGTGTCAGGGATGCCTTTGGCTCGACGGGGTCGTTGGAGACGACATAGATATGCTTTGTCTGCGGCCCCTGCCGGTTCCCGACGGTGAACGTGGCGGAAATCTCTCCGCTCCCGCCGGGCGGTATCACCTTCGCGGACGCCAACGCGGCGGTGCAGCCGCAGGTGGTGTTGACCTTGTCGATGCTGAGATCGCTCTTCCCCGTGTTCTTGAACTTGAAGAGGTGCTCGACCTTCTCGACTCCTATCACCTCGCCGAAGTCGTACTCTTTCTCGGAGAAGGAAATTCGCGGTGCGGGGCCGCCTGGGGTGGGAACCGGTGTTGGCTGTGTCTTCGCCGCGGCGTGCCGGATTCCCGCCATTGGCGCCGGGGAAGGCTTCGCGGCGGCGGGAGGTGTTGTTTTCCGGCCCATGGCGGACAGGTTGTACGCGGAGAAGATAACCAGCGCGCACGCGAGCGCGGTAACGGGTAATCGTTTCATGCGGCGAGGCTCCTTGTGGGGATTGTATATGCGGGCAATCCCGTTGCCCGAAAGCCAAAGTGTAGCATAGTCCGGTGCGCTATGCAACGCCGCCGCCGTGTAATTGTCCAACCGCGTAATCGGGCTCTCCGGTATGCACCATTTCGCGCTATACTATGCGGGAATGAGAACATTACTCTATGCATGCGTGCTCCTGTCCCTCGTATCCGGGTGCGCGATGAGATATGGGGAGGAACCCCTTCCTTCGGAGATCCGCACAACGCTGTTCCCTCCCGGGTGATCGTGGCGCTGGTCGGA
>JAPLCY010000383.1 GCA_026391995.1 Candidatus Auribacterota bacterium | reverse complement strand
GGCATCTTCCCCATCGCCTCGCGGAGGGCCAGGCAGATGCTCCTCCGGAGCTCGGGGCCCGCGTTGGGGATGCAACCGACGAGGAACCCGCAGCCCTCGTCCGTCCCGAGCGCCCCGAATATCCTGACGAGGAGTTTCCTGAGCTCCTCGTCCGCGGACGCAAAGAGCTTGCGCCCCTCCGCGACGGCCGCGGGCCCGCACGAGGCGATGATCGCGATCACCCGCTCCTGCACCTTGCCCCCCTCCTTGAGAATCGGGAACAGGTAGGGCAGCGCCTCGCGACCGGGAACCCGCTCGAGCGCGGAGAGGAGGTAGTGTTTGAGGGTAAGATTCTGGGTGGCGAGATGTTTCGCCAGGCAGAGCCTCACCTCCCCGCTCGCCGTGCCGAGCTCCCCGAGCACGCGCGCCGCGGAACACTGGAGTTCCACGTCATCGCGATCGAGGAGCGCGCAAAGTTTTCTGGTGATCGCATCCATCGTCACCCTCCGTGCCGCGGGGCAGGCCGTCGCGCCCGCATGCGGCGAGGTGCGCCGGTAATGCCTCAGGTATATGGGGTATCGTCACCCCCCACCCTGCCCCCTGCCTGCCGGCAGGCAGGCTCCCCCTCAAGGGGGGAGGGGGATAATGTGGGAGCCCCCCATGAGTGTGACCCCGCACCCGCGCTTGGGGTTTCCCTACAGCCCGCGAACTGCTCTTGCCGTGGCCGCAGTGTTCGTTGTCGAACAATCCCTCCATCCATTCTAAGCGGAATTGATTTTTGCCACGATTGTGTTACTATCACTTCCAGCGTATGTGATTATTCAAGGGCGGGCGAATGAAGATTGATCGGAGAATTCTGATAGTGGCATCGGGCATAACGGCGCTTACGTTGGTTTCGTGCCATGAGGATAATATATCGGAGGAGGCAGCTATGAACAGGAAATCATCGGAGGCGGCTGGATATAGAGTGATACGCGAGCCGGCGGTCGCGGGGCAGTTTTATCCCGGAGACGCGAAGGAGCTCCGCGGGATGATCTCCAAGTTTCTTGCAGAGGCGCCGAAGCAGAAAATGGACGGCCGGATCGTCGGCCTCATATCCCCTCACGCGGGATACGTTTATTCCGGGAGAGCAGCGGCCTGTGGCTACAAAATGATCGAGGGGAGCGGGTTCACCAGGGCGATCGTGCTGGCGCCCTCGCACCACGTCGGATTCCGGGGCGCGGCGTTGCCGGGGGCCGACGCCTACCGCACGCCGCTCGGCGTGGTGCCGATCGACCAGGCGGCCTGCCGGGAACTCCTGAACCACAAGCTTTATACCGAGTCTCCCCGTGCCCACGGACCGGAGCACTCTCTCGAGGTCCAGATACCATTCCTCCAAGCGGTGCTCAAGGACTTCACCCTGATTCCCATCGTCATCGGGCAGACAAACATGGGGGACAACACGCTCATCGCCGCGCCGCTCAAGAAGCTGCTCGATGGAAAAACAATCATCATCGCCAGCTCCGATTTTACCCACTACGGCTACAACTTCGGCTACCTGCCGTTCACCGACAACATCAAGGATAAACTCAAGTGGCTTGATATGGGCGCAGTGGAGAAGATCCAGACGCTCGACGCGGAGGGGTTCGGCGCCTATGTGGAAAGGACCGGGGCGACGATCTGCGGCCACGGCCCCATCGGCGTGCTCCTGGAAGCGCTGCCGAAGAGCGCGAAGGGAACGCTCCTCAGGTACGACACCTCGGGAGACCTCACGGGGGATTTCAGCAGCTCGGTGAGCTATGTATCGATGATATTTACGGCAAATAAGTAAGGCACACCGCGGATTACGCGGATTATTTATGGCAATAAAGGAGTTTCTTACAATGGTTAAGAACTGGATTTTTATCAACCCGTGCAATCCGTACAATCCGCGGTTGGCTGCTTGTGTATGTGTGTTGATGTTTATTTTTTTGTATGGCTGTACAGGGGAGAAGAAAATGCCGGTAGCTATGGCCAAGGAGAGCGCGGTGAAAAAGGAATCGGCGGCGAAGGATACGCTCACGCAGGACGAGAAAAAGACACTCCTCAAAATCGCGAGGGATACGATAGAGAAGTATGTCCGCGAGCGGAAAGAGACTGATTTGAAGGGCTACGCCCTCACGCCGCGCCTGAAGTCGGCGGGAGGGGCGTTTGTCACGATCACAAACACCACGCAGTCGAGCCCGATGCAGCCCGAGTCGCTCAGTGGGTGCATCGGCATCTTCTTTTCCGAGAGCCCGCTGGCGGAGACGGTGCGGGAGATGGCGGTTGCGGCGTGCAGCAGCGACAACCGTTTCCCCCCTGTGGCGGAGCGGGAGCTCAAGGATATCAAAGTGGAAATCTCGGCGCTCTCGCCGCTGGCCCCGATAGCGGACCCGCTCTCGATTCAAAAAGGGGTGCACGGCATCTATATCAAGGAGAAGCGCGGCTACGGCGGCGGGACGTACCTGCCCCAGGTCTGGACCGGCCATTTCCCCGACAAGGATGCCGCCTATTTCTGGACTCACCTCTGCAGCTACAAAGCGGGGCTTCCCGCCGACGCGTGGCGGCACCCGGATCAGTACGATATACTGGTGTACCGCGCGGAGGTTTTCGGAGAGTAGAAACAGCTATCGAGCTATTGAGAAGCCGTGGACCATAATGAATACATCATACGATCCTAAATCAATCGAGAAGAAGTGGCAATCATACTGGCGCGAGACGGGCCTCTTCAAAGCGCCGGACAGCTCGGGGAAGCCGAAGTACTACTGCCTCATGATGTTCCCGTACCCGTCGGCGGCGCTCCATGTCGGCCACGGGAGAAACTATATCATCGGCGACGTCGTCGCCCGCTACAAGATGATGTGCGGCTTCAACGTTCTCACCCCGATGGGATGGGACGCCTTCGGGCTGCCCGCGGAGAACGCGGCGATCCAGGACGGCCGGCACCCGCGCGTGAGCACGTTGCGCAACATCGAAACGATGAAGCGGCAGCTCAACGACTGGGGGGTCTGCTACGACTGGGACCGCGAGGTGACCTCCTGCCTGCCGGACTATTACCGCTGGACGCAGTGGCTCTTCCTAAAGCTCCACGAGCGCGGCCTCGCCTACCGGAAGAAGGCGGCGGTGAACTGGTGCCCCTCATGCTCCACGGTGCTGGCCAACGAGCAGGTCATCGACGGCGCCTGCGAGCGCTGCTCGACGCCGGTCACGCAGAAGGAGCTCTCGCAGTGGTTCTTCAGGATCACGGCGTACGCGGAGAGGATGCTCCACGACTTCACCCTCCTCCAGTACTGGCCCGAGCGGGTGAAACTGATGCAGCAGAACTGGATTGGCCGCAGCGAGGGATGCGAAATCGATTTCACCCTCGCCTCGACGGGGGAGGCGGTGCGCTGCTTTACCACCCGGCTCGACACGATCTTCGGGGCGACCTACATGGTCCTCGCGCCCGAGCATCCCCTGGCGGCGAGGTTTGCAACCGACGGACCGCGCGCCTCCGCGGTGAGGGCCTTCGTCGACCGCGTCGCCGCCCAGAACCGCTTCACCCGCGCCGCCGACGAGACAGAGAAGGAGGGGATCGACACCGGCGAGTGCGTGATCAATCCGTTCAACGACGCGAGGATCCCGCTCTGGATCGCCAACTATGTCCTCATGGAATACGGCACCGGCGCGGTGATGGCCGTCCCCGCTCACGACAGCCGCGATTTTGCCTTCGCGAAAAAATACGGATTGCCCGTCACGCTCGTCATCCGGAACCCCGAACAATCCCTTGACCCGGGTGGTATGGCCGGGGCGTACGAGGGGGACGGCGTCCTCGTCAACTCTGGCGACTTTGACGGGGTGCCCAACCGTGACGGGATCGAAAAAATGGCCGATCTGATGGAGAGTGCGGGGTTCGGCCGGCGCACCGTGCACTTCCGCCTCCGCGACTGGCTCATCTCGCGCCAGCGCTACTGGGGCGCGCCGATTCCGGTGATCTATTGCGACGCGTGCGGGATCGTCCCCGTGCCCGAAAGTGAGCTCCCCGTCCTCCTGCCGGAGGATGTGGAGTTCAGGCCCACGGGGGAGTCGCCCCTGGCGCGCTGCGCCGCATTCGTCAACACCCGCTGCCCGAAGTGCGGCGCGCCCGCCCGCCGCGAGACGGACACGATGGACACCTTCGTGGACTCGAGCTGGTACTATCTGCGCTATATTTCTCCGAAGGACGAGACGCGCCCCTTCGACCCGGAGCTTGTGAACACGTGGCTCCCCGTCGACCAGTACATCGGCGGTGTCGAACACGCTATTTTGCACCTGATGTACGCTCGCTTTATCACCAAGGTACTCCAGGACATGGGCCATGTTTCGTTCACGGAGCCATTCAGGAACCTGTTCACACAGGGGATGATCATCAAAGACGGGGCCAAGATGTCGAAGTCCAAGGGGAATACCGTCAGCCCCGACGCCCTCATCGAAAAGTACGGCGCCGACACGGTCCGCTTCTACACCCTCTTCATCGGCCCGCCGGAGAAGGACGCGGAGTGGCGCGACGAGATCGTGGTGGGCGCCTCCCGGTTCATCCGCGGCCTGTGGAATTTCTTTTTTGAGGTTCTCCCCGCGATCGCCGCCGCCCCCGCGCCCGCCGCCGCCGCTGCCGCGCGCGACACCGCCCTCAGGCGCGTCGTCCACAAGACTATCCGCAAAGTCACCTCCGACATCGAGGACAGCTTCCATTTTAACACGGCGCTCGCCTCCCTCATGGAACTCGAAAACGCCATGCGCGATTTTGTCCGCGAGACCGGCCTTTGCGAGCAGGGGGAACGGGCGGCGATGCGGGAGGCGATTCGGACAATCATCCTCCTGCTGGCCCCGTTCGTGCCTCACCTGGCGGAGGAGTTGTGGAGGGCGCTGGGAGGGAAGGAGACGGTCTTCACGCAGGGGTGGCCGGCGCCCGTGGCCGGTCTTCTCGAGGATGTCGAACAGACCGTTGTGGTGCAGGTGAACGGCAAGCT
>JAPLCY010000288.1 GCA_026391995.1 Candidatus Auribacterota bacterium | reverse complement strand
CTTCTCCCCCGCGTAGGAGTAGATGAGGACGCTCAACATGCCCCAATAAGCCAGGAAGGCGGGAAAGGGGCGCTGATCCTTCAGGTAGTGGCACACGGCTGCGAAAAGGAGTGCGAACATATACACCGTGAACACGATGTGGATGGTGCTCGTCATGTGCAGCTTTGTGTCCCAGGGATCGATCGGCAGATCCCGGTGCCAGATGAGCAGGAGCGGTATCGCGATGATTGAGCTCGTGATGAGGACGATGCGAGAGAGCCGGCGGCGGCACAGGAGGGCGGCCAGCCCCGAGAAAAGGATGACAAGGAGAGGGAGCTCGTAGACGATCGCCAGCGGGCAAAAGTAGGTGAAGGCGTCCTTGATGCGCTGGATCTTGTCCTGGTTGATCCAGTAGCTGAGCGATTTCACCGCCAGGCCGTCCACGAAGCCCGGCTTGTTGCGGAAAAACGACGTGAAGAAAACATAGAATATCGCCATGAATATTCCCAGCCCGATACCGGCGTTCGTCAGCGATATCTTGCGGGCATGCAGGAGCTCCGCCAGGGCCATGACCGCGGCGAGCACGAACACCGAAAAGAGCGCCCAGTGGGGCGCGGCGGTGAACCACACAACGCCCACCGCCAGGGCGCCCGGCAGCCAGCCGAGGAGGTAAAGCCGCCGTGAAGCACCCCGGTGAAATAAAATTTCATAAAAGGCGGCAAAAGAGATGAACGTTGAAAATATGAAGAGGAAGAGGTACGAGTTCTCCTTGACGCAGAACACGAACGCCAGCGCCGCCGCCGCCCCGTAGAGATAGCCGCGCCGCTGGGTATCCAGGTAGTTCAGAAAGAGCGCCATGGTCAGGAACGCCCAGAAGGCGACGAAGATATCCTCCCTGAAGAAGCGCGAGAAGTACATGAACGTCGGCGAGACCGCGAAAATGCCCGCGGCGACAAGGGTGCCTATGCTCCCGAGCTGGCGCCTGAGGAGGCCGACGCAGCACACCAGGGCGATGCCGAAGAGGGCCGAGGAGAGCCGCGCGGTAAAATCGTTCGGGCTGAAGAGGGTGAAGAGTAAGGCGTCCAGGTAAAACATGAACGGCCCGTGCATCATCGGGTCGTACTTGTACCCTCGCCCCTCATAGAGATACCACGAGTAGGTCGCGTAGAGGCTCTCATCGTGGTGGTACGGCTTAAAGCTGAGGCCGTAGAGGCGCGTGATGATGGTGAAGATAATGATAGCGGCGAATATGATCCGGTACGGGTTGAAGCGCACGGTTAGATATCCCTTTTCAGCCTGGGCCGGTTGCGGAGTTGCGGCACTGCGGTTTATCATAATTTCCCCACCCTATTCTATTGCATGGGAACGTATTGTATAATAGCCGAGACGGAAAGGGAAGATAATAATCATCTAACCCCGTAGAAAGACCTGATCTCCGAACATACCCGCCGCACCCGCTCCTCCCCCAGCTCGGGATACATGGGGAGGGAAAGTATCTCCCCCGCGAGCCGCTCGGCGACGGGGAAATCGCCCTTGCGGTGGCCCAATTCCGCATACGCCTTCTGCAGATGGAGGGGGACCGGGTAATGTATGCCGGTGGCAATATCCCTTCCCCGCAGGTGCGCGGCAAGCCTGTCCCTCTCACCGGTTCTGATCACATACAGGTGGTAGACATGTGCGGCGAACGGGGCCTCTCGCGGGCACACACACGGGGTGCCTGCGAGCAGCTCGCCGTACAGCCGTGCCCACCCGCGGCGCGCCTCGTTCCAGCGATCGAGGCGTTTCAACTTCACGAGGAGGACGGCCGCCTGAATATTGTCGAGGCGGCTGTTATAGCCCTTGATAAGATGTTCATATTTTTCCAGGCGCCCCATGTCCCGGAGCATGCGTATCTTCTGCGCGAGAGATGCATCACCGGTCACCACCATACCGCCATCGCCGTACGCCCCCAGGTTCTTGCCCGGATAGAAGCTGAAACATCCGGCAACCCCGAGACCCCCGGCCCGCTTCCCCCGGTACCCCGCCCCGTGCGCCTGGCACGCGTCCTCCACGACGCAGAGGCCGCGGCTGCGGGCGAGTTCGCCAAGCGGGTCCATATCAACGGTCTGACCGTAGAGATGCACCGGGAGTATCGTCCTCGTCTTCGGAGTAAGCGCACGGGTGACGGTCTCGGCGGTGCAATTGAAGGTGTCGGGATCGACATCCGCGAAAACCGGTCTCGCCCCCGCCATGCTCACCGCCAGGGCAGTGGCAATGAAGGTGTTCGCGGGGACGATGACCTCGTCCCCCGGCCCCACCCCCAGCGCTTCAAGCGCAAGATGGATGGCATCGGTGCCGGAGCTGACCCCCACCGCATGGCCAACGCCGCAGAACCCGGCAAATGCGCGCTCAAACCCCTCCACCTCGGGACCGAGGATGAATCGGCCGTCGGCCATGATATCGCGCACGACCGGCTCGACCTCGGGGCCTAACTCCCGGTATTGCGCCCTCAAATCGACGAGCGGGATATTGTCCGGTGATGTCATTGGTATGGCGTGCGCCGCGGGCGGATGGAATAAGCCTGGAGCCCTGGCCTCTATTTCTTTGATTTCTTTGGTTTCGCGCGCGCAGGGGCGGAGGGGGTCTTCTTCGAAAGGATGGAGTCGAC
>JAPLCY010000264.1 GCA_026391995.1 Candidatus Auribacterota bacterium | reverse complement strand
AATGCCGAGAACTGGCCGAGATCCACATTCACCTCGGATCCCTTCGACTCGTGCGCCTTCTCCGCCCGGCTCTGTGCCGACTCGCGGATCTTGACGGTCATCTCCTTTTTCTTCCCGTTGGCGGAGACAAAGGTGAGCTTCACGCTGTCCCGTCCGCCCGCCGGTATGCTGACAGAGAAACTCCCGTCGGGGAGCGCGGTGGTGTTGGCCGCCACTCCGGTATCCTTGTTCCGGGCCATTATGTAGATGGGGGGCAGGCCCACTATACATCCGGGGGGGCCGGTGATGGTCACGGCCTCCTCTTCGTCGGACGCGCTCACGGAGACCGCGTCTTTATATAGTTCGATCCCTCCGGCGAAGGCATTGCCGGCGATACACACGACAAAAAGCGCAGGAACAAGATATTTTTTCATGGGCGTTCTCCTTTTATCGCCGCGGCGCGTGCCGTCGCAACGGATATTCATTGATCACTCGCATGCATGTGGATAAACGCATGTAATAAGATATGCTGAAACTCCCCATCAGTATATCACAAGGTCGGAGAGGCTACCTCCCCCTTTGCGCAGGGGGATTATGCGCAGATAGATTACGAATGGATTATAAATTGCGTGATGCAGTGCTTTAAGATAAGATCACCGGGCGCCGATGCAATTTTGCAGATCGCACTCATCATTCCAGTGTAGTGTCGATCCTTTGTGCTGTGTTGAACCTGGTCATAGGTTGGTCCCGTGCATGGCATGAAACCTATCAGAAATATTTTCATGTCGAAAATGGTCGGCAGAGTGATTGTCCTGGCCGGGAGCGTCTTCGCGACGCTTATTGCCCTTGAAGCGCTGATACGGCTATCCGGCCTGTATCCCCATCTTCCCTCGCAGGACGAGACCCTCTTCGAATACCACGATATGTACGGTTGGCAATTCATCCCGAATAAGTACGCCCGCGAGGTTGCCCCGGGTGAATTCGAGGCGATCGTCAAGATCAATTCGGCCGGGATGAGGAACGAGGAATGCTCGGTCAAAAAAGCGCCCGGGGGGAAGCGCATTGCCGTGCTGGGTGACTCCTTTGTATCGAACCTGGACGTGGAGAGCGCGGACGTGTTCACCGCGGTGATGGAGGGATTGCTGCCTCCCCGGTGGGAGGTGCTTAACTTCGGCGTCAACGGCTTCGGCCCCACCCAGGAATATCTCCTGCTCGCGCACAAGGTGATCCGCTACGAGCCGGACATCGTGATCATGTGTATCTACCCCAGGAATGATTTTGACGATATTGTGGGGTCGATGGACTGGATCAAGGGGTATGCGAGGCCGAAGGCGAGGCTCGATGCCGGCGGGAAACTGTTGATTGACCGCCTGCCTACCGCACCCCCGCCGGTTCCGGATGCCGCGAAGGGGTGGCATTGCGGCAGGGGGGAAGAACCCCTGACCCTGAAGAACGCATACAAGAGATCCCTTTTGTACCATTTTGTCCGCGACAGGATATTCTATAACTTCAACGCGGCGATGATGCCCGAAGTCAGGATATGCGCAAAGAAGCCTTCCCGCGAAACCGCTGCCTCGGCCATCCTCATGAAGGAAATTATCAAGGAGACACATTGCCTCACGCGGGCTCGCAACAGCGAGCTGCTGGTCGTGATCGCCCCGACGATGGTTCAGGTGTATGAAGGCAGATACTGGCCGGGGATCAAGAAGAGGTATCATCTTAACGATGAAGAATACGATCTTTTTAGCCCCAATAAATATATACGAGACGTCTGCGCGGGCCTGGGGGTCCTCGCTCTTGACCTCACGCCCGCGCTGAGCGCGCACGCCGCTTCCGGAGCACGACTCTACTACCCGCGCAACCAGCATTGGAACAGGGAGGGGAACAGGCTGGTTGCC
>JAPLCY010000076.1 GCA_026391995.1 Candidatus Auribacterota bacterium | reverse complement strand
TTTCTCGTACCTGAATGTATTCGAGCACTTTGACAGTTTTAACAAGGGGATCATTGACACCCGGCCGGTGGTCTATTATCTGAGCGGCACCATCCTGGCGCTTTTCCTAACGGTCAAGGTGGTCGAGTCGCAGAAGTGGCGGTAACCACGGTTGAAAGTTTAAAGTTGAAAGTTTAAAGTAAAAGAAGAAAAGCAAGGGATCAAGGAGGGATGCGCATGTCACGTGAGGGGATTCCGCGGATACACAGGGCGGCGATCGGGATGAACGTGGCGACGGTGTGCGTCGTGGCGGCCGCCATTGTCGTAATGGCCAACTACCTGAGTTACCGGCACTACAAGAGGATCGACTGGACAAAGAGCAGCTACTACACCCTCTCGGACAAGACGGTCAACGTCCTCAAGGAGCTGAAAGTCCCGGTCAAGGTCTACGTTTTCTACCAGCCATTCCACAAGGTGGCCGGCGACATCAGGGAACTGCTCAACCGCTATGCCGGAGTCACCAAGAATTTCGAGGTGGAACATGTCGATCCGGACAAGGACCCGGTCCGGGTGCGGTTCCTGTTGAACAAGTTCAAGATCCCCGCCTCCTCGCAGGCGAACCTGGTCGTGTTCGAGCAGGGGGACAGGAACAAATACGTGTACGACAAGGACATCATCGAGATGGATTATAGCGGAATGAGGTCCCGCCAGGCGCCCACCGTCAAGGCGTTCAAGGGGGAGCAGGCGTTCACCTCCGCCATCCTGAACCTCACCCAGGCGAAGCAGCCCATCGCCTACCTCGTCACCGGGCACGGGGAGAAAGAGATTGAGGACACGCGCCAGGGAGGGCTCCAGGTCTGCTCCACGCTGCTGGAGCGCGAAAACATCAAGGTGCAGAAGCTGGCGATCTACGAGAAGAAGGAGATCCCCCAGGACTGCGATCTGCTCCTGGTCATCGGCCCCCGGGAGCCGTTCATGGATGAGGAGAAGAAGGCGATCGGGCGCTACCTCGAGAGGGGGGGGAGGGTCTTGATCGCGCTTGACCCCCAGACACACAGCGGTCTCGAAACGCCGTTGCGCAACTGGGACGTGGAGGTGGGTAACGACATGGTCGTCGATCCCGAATCCGCCCAGCGCATGCTCTTCTTCAGCGCGCTCAATCTGTTCGCGTCAAACTACGGCGCACACGAGATCACGAACGACATGAAGGGTCGGGCGACCCTCTTTGCCGAGGTGCGCTCCGTCAAGCCGGGCACGGAGAACGCCTCATTGAAGGCGACGGCCCTTGTCCAGACCTCCGCCGAGGGGTGGGGCGAGACCTCGATGAACGACGAGCAATTTCGCTTTGACGAGGGCAAGGACCTGAAGGGGCCGGTGACGTTCGGCGTCGCGGTCGAAGCGGCACCGGGCAAGGCGGGAGAAAAGCCGCTCAAAAATATGCGCCTCGTGGTGATCGGCGACGCGGATTTCGTCGCGAACGCGCAGGTCACCAACCTGAGCAACGCGAGTTTCTTTCTCAATATCGTCAACTGGCTCACCAGCCGTGAGAAGCTCATTGCCATCGGCCCGAAGATGCCGGAACAGACCAGGGTGCGCCTCAACGCCGCCCAGATGAGTAGCATCTTCTGGTCCACGCTCCTCGGCATGCCCGCGCTGGGGCTTATCCTCGGCGTGGTCGTGTGGTGGAGGAGAAGGAAGTAGAAAAAGCTATCGAGCAATCAAGCTATCAAGCGATCAGGCAATTGAGGGTATCGGAGGCAATATGAAATTCCGCTCGACATTGATGTTGCTGATCATCGCGCTCGTCGTGGGGGGTTACATCTGGTTTTACGAGAAGAAACAGGCCTCGACCGACGAGCAGGAGCAGAAGGGGAAGCTCGTCTTCACGGTGAAGGCGGACGATATCGACCGCGTGGAGCTCGCGGGGGGGAAGGCGACGATCGTCTGCGTGAAGGACAAGGAGGGGGAGTGGAGGCTCGAGCAGCCGCTCGCCTACAGGGCCGACAAATCGCAGATGAAGAGCATCTGCAGCCGCTTCGAGACCCTCAACAGCGAACGGGTGATCAAGGGCTCCGAGCTGGACGAGAAAAAGCGCGAGGAGTTCGGCCTTAAAAAGCCGCGCCTGACCGCCAGTTTCCGCGCACGCGGGACGGAGGGTGCGATCAGCATCGGCGTGGACACGCCGCTCGGAAGCGGCGCCTATGCGCAGGCGCCGGGTGCCCCCGACGTCTATATCATCAACAAAAGCATCTATCAGGTATTGAACAAGGAGGCGAACGATCTCCGCGACAAGGCGCTCATTGAATTCGAGCCGGAGGGGCTTTCGAAGGTGCTGATCGCACACGCGGGGAAGCGCGTTGAACTGGCCCAGGAGGGGAATTACTGGCGCGTCGCGCAGCCTATCCAGGCGCCCGGAGATCCTGACAAGATCGGCGCCATGCTCAGGAAGATCAAATACCTGCACGTACGCGATTTCACCGAGGATACCCCGAAGGATCTCGCGAAGTATGGCCTTGATTCCCCCGCCTATGAAATAACCCTTTGGGACAGGAAAGACCAGGCCGCCAGGACGCTCCGCATCGGCAAGGAGGCGGAGAAGAACGTGGTGTATGCACGGCGGGATGGGGTTGATGCCGTGGTCACGGTGAACGACGACTTGCTCAAGGAGCTCGGGCGCGCGCCCGGGGAATTCAGGGATGAGAAGGTCACCCGTCTCGCGCAGGGCGCTGTCGAAGAGATCAGGATTACAAAGGGCGATAACGCGCTGCTCCTGGGAAAGAGCGGAGAGAAATGGGAAATACGGGAGCCTGAGAAGAAGGACGCCGACGGCACCCAGGTGCGCAATCTGCTTCGCGCGGTGACCGAGCTGAAATCCACGGCGTTCGCGATCCCGAAAGCCGGGGAGCTCGACGGCTACGGATTGGGCAAGGACGCCATGCAGCTCACCCTGAAACCGAAGACGGGCGAGGCCGAGACGATCCTCATCGGCAAGAAGAGCGGCGGCAAGGTATACGTGAAGCGCTCGAATGCCCCGGACGTTCTCACCGTCGACGCCGGCTTCCTCAAGGAGTGCGTCACGGATCCGGCGCGGTTCGTCAAGAAAGAGGTCGCGCCTCCCCCCGCGCCTAATCCTGCGAAGCCCCTTCCGGGCGGCATGGCGCGCACCCCTGGCGTTGTCAAGGCCGGTCCCGCCGCTAAATAGTAGCGATCATTCGCGGAATATGCGCTTTTCCAGAGTTGGCGAATGGAGAGGCGCATCGCTTTGTTCCAACCCTTATTGCCCATGCGGATTTTCTATATGATATAATTCCC
>JAPLCY010000027.1 GCA_026391995.1 Candidatus Auribacterota bacterium | reverse complement strand
GCCGTCCTTGCCATCGAGGACAGCGGGGATTTCAATCCGTACTACCATTCGGTTCAGGATGTCCGCGCCTACTGTAATGAGGACTACGCGACGGCCTGCGCGAGGGCGGTGGTCGGAACGCTCGCGAGGCTGGCGGGGGTCGGGGGATCGGAACCCATTGTCGAGACTCTTACCCTTGAGACATCGTCCGATCAGCTTGTGCCGGGCGATCTCTTTTCCCTCCAGGTGGCGCTCAAGGCCGATATCCGCAAGAAGCTCGATTTTTATCTGATCATGGAGTCCCTGTACGGCGTCTCCACACTCTACCCGGGCGGGGATACACGGGACGGAATAGAGAAGGTGTACGCGTCGGCCCCGTATGCAGTGGCCCCTGTTACCGTTTCTATCTGGAATGCGCTCCCTGTTTCCGCCGGCATCGCGGGGGAGTTTATCTTCACCGCGGTGGCCACGCAGGCGGGCAGGATACCGCCGGTCTCCGGCACCGCCGAAATCACCAGCCACACCCCCTATGTTCTCGCATACGCCAGGCGTGTGGTGACGGTGCGCTGAACCTGTTTTTCCGCAATAATCCCCCGCCTCTTCCGTGCTTGCCGCTGCGAGTAAATGCTTTGTATAGCGTGAATATTTGCTAAAATAAGCGCCTTGATCACCCGGGGAGGGGAGCATGGGCATCACCAGAAAAGACGTTGAATACGTGGCTCGGCTCGCGCGGCTGAGGCTTTCCGACGTCGACAAGGAACGATTCACCACCCAGCTTCAGAGTATCGTGGGCTATGTGGAGAAGCTGAACGAACTTGCCACTGAAGCGATTGAGCCAACCTCCCATGTCATCCCCCTGAAGAATGTGACGCGTCCCGATGAGACGCGGCCCTGCCTTGAGAGGGATATCGTGCTGAAGCTTGCCCCCAAAGCATCCGAGGGATTCATCAAGGTCCCCCAGGTGATCGAGTAGAAATCTTTGTGCCCGGGTGATGGGCCAGTTGTGGGAGGCCCTCAACCATATTCCCTCCCCCCTTGAGGGTGAGGGTGGGGGGTATGCTCCCGCACGAAGTTGAGGCATTACTTGCCCGGGTGCGCTGAATATGCACCATTCCCGGAAATGAACAGGATCAGATGAACCTCACTGACTTGACCGGTCACGAAGCCGCGGAGAAGATCCGGCGACGGGAGATCGGCTCGCGCGAGCTCGTCGGCGCATGCCTCGATCGCATCCGGGCGGTGGACGGCATGCTCCGCAGCTTTGTTGAGGTGTACGATAAGGAGGCGCCCGCGCGCCCGGCGATCGCCCCCCCGATGGCGGAGGTGATATGGTCGTAGCCGGGGGCGACATCCGTCACAAGGGGGCCCAGCACGTAGAACGGCGCCCCGTGGCAGAGCTCCTTCTCGAGGCGAACATTCTCCTCAATCATGTGCAGCGGCACATGCCCGGGGCCCTCGATCATCACCTGCACCCCTTCCCTGACAGCGTACGACTGGAGCTCGCCGAGCGTGATCAGCTCCTGGAACTGCGCGCGGTCGTTCGCATCGGCCAGGCATCCGGGGCGCATCCCGTCGCCCAGGCTCAACACCATATCGTAACGCTTCGCGATCTCGACGAGGCGGCCGAAGTCGCTGTAGAGCGGATTTTCCCGTTCATTGGCGACCATCCAGGTGATCAGGAACGCGCCGCCCCGGCTCACCACGTCGAGCACCCTGCCTTCCGATTTCAGCTGCGCAAGCGCGGCGAGGGTGACGCCGCAGTGGACGGTGACAAAATCAACGCCATCCCGCCCGTGCTCATCGATGGCCCCGAACATGTCGTCGGGTGTCATCATCCGTATGCCCCCCCCGCCCCTGGCGCGGCGCACGGCGGCCTGATAGATCGGCACGGTTCCGAGGGGAGCGGGGCAGGCGTTGAGCAACTTTCGCCGTATCGACGCGAGATCCCCGCCGGTCGAAAGATCCATGACCGCGTCGGCTCCCGCATCGAGCGCCGCGGCGAGCTTCCGCCGCTCGCGCGTCAGATTCACGGCATCCATCGAGGTGCCGATATTCGCGTTGACCTTTGTCCTCAACCCGCTGCCGATGCCGCACGCCATACCGCAGCGGTGCCGCCGGTTCCGCGGGATCACCACCACGCCGGCCGCCACGCGCTCCATGATGCTCTCCGGCGTGAGCCGTTCCGTCCGCGCGACCGCCCTCATTTCAGGGGTGATCCGCCCCTTCCTCGCCTGGAGGAGCTGTAACACGACGCTACTCTTCATGGGATCTCATTCCCGATTTCCATGCGCCACCGTGTGACTTCTCCCATAAACTCGCGGGCGGCAGCGGCGGGATCCGGCGCCCGCACCACCGCCGACGCCACGGCTATCCCCGATGCGCCGGCCTGGAAAATCTCCCGCACGCGCCGAGGGGTGATGCCGCCGACGGCCACCACCGGAACCTCAACCGAGCGGCATATCTCCGCCAGTCGTTCCACTCCGATCACGCACGCGTCCGGCTTGGTGGCAGTGGCGGCAATCGACCCGACACCGAGGTAATCCGCCCCCTCCCCCTTCGCTCGCAGCGCGTCCTCGACCGTGCGGGCGCTGCGGCCTATGATCTTCTCCGGACCCAGGAGCCGTGTGGCTTCCGCGACCGGCATATCGATCGCCCCCAGGTGCACGCCATCCGCCCC
This sequence comes from Candidatus Auribacterota bacterium, assembly GCA_026391995.1. Taxonomy (GTDB): domain Bacteria; phylum Auribacterota; class Tritonobacteria; order UBA1439; family UBA1439; genus JAPLCW01. The sequence continues at coordinate 2,051 of JAPLCY010000027.1, read as the reverse complement.
GCTCTTCACCGCGACCCGAACCCTGTCGTTCACCAGGAGCCGCGCCCCCGCCTCCCTGCAGCGCGGGAGGAGCCTGGACACGGCGTGAAGAATATCTGCATCGGATCCGTCCTTGTCCCGGTACTGGAACCAGCGCACACCCGCGGCAAGGAGGGATTCGAGCAGCTGGTCCGGCCCCCCTCTACCGAGCAGGGCAGTGTCGATGATCACATAAAGACCGGTGGGATGAAGGCGCATCGCGAAGGCCATGCTCAATCCGTGGGGTGACGAACCCTGTCGATCAGGAACGTTGTGGATCGCCCTTCCATAAGGGGCACGATCACAACCCTACCGCCCGCCCCCTTCACCGTATCGCCCCCCACCACCGTGTCCTCGGTATAATCCCCGCCCTTGACCAGGACATCGGGAACAAGCTCCTGAACGAGACGGGCGGGCGTATCCTCGTCGAATACGGTCACGTAATCCACCATCTCAAGGGCTGCGAGCAGCTCGGCGCGATCACCCTCCGGGACAAGGGGACGGTTGCTCCCCTTCAACCGGCGCACCGAGGCGTCACTGTTCAGTCCCACCACGAGGAGATCTCCATGCCGGCGCGCCTCGCGCAGGTAGCGCACATGCCCGGCGTGGAGGAGATCAAAACAGCCGTTGGTGAAGACGACCCTTTGGCCCGGGCGCTTGTGGCGGTCGAGGATCGCCTTCAGCTCCCCCCTGGCAATGATCTTGCGGTTCATGGAATACCTCGTGCATAGCGTGCTACCAGCCGGGCGTTGTTTAATCCCGGGCCGCGGGGAAAAGGGTTTTTTCGACCAGGGCGCAGATGACATGCAGGATTGCGCCGTGAACTTCCTGGATGCGGGGCGAAGTTTTTGCGGCGACCGTGACGCATAGATCCGCCAGGCGCGCCAGCGCCCCGCCGTCCCTGCCGCTCAGGGCGACCACCCCCATGCCGATCTGCCGGGCCTCCTCGACCGCCTTGAGGATATTCGGCGAATTGCCGCTCGTAGAAATGGCGCACAGCAGATCCCCCTTGTGCCCGTGCGCCTGCACCTGGCGCGCGAAGACATTTTCGAAACCATAGTCGTTGCCGATGGCGGTCATGACGGAACTGTCGGTCGTGAGGGCAATGCAGCTCAGCGGCCGGCGCTCCATGAGGAAGCGGCCCACGAGCTCGCCTGCCGCGTGCTGGGCGTCCGCCGCGCTCCCCCCGTTTCCACAGATGAGAAGCGTGCCGCCCCGCCGATAGCACTCGGAGATCACCCCGGCGATCTGAACGATGGTCCCGGCATCCTCGCGCGCGGCGCGCGTGAGGAACGCGGCCGACTCGACAAGCTGGGCGGCGACCGTGTCGCGCAGATCAGACGAAGAATGTGCGGGCTTCATTATAGAGCTCCTCGGGAACGGTTTTCAGCTTGTCCACCGCCTCGGCAAGGGGAATGGAAACAACGTCGTTGCCCCGCAGGCTCACCATCCTGCCGTACTTCCCCTCTTTGATGAGTTGCACGGCGTGGAAGCCGAAGCGGAGCCCCACGAAACGGTCAAGGGCAGTCGGCCTCCCCCCTCGCTGGAGGTGGCCGAGCACGACGTGGCGCGTCTCGTAGCCTGTCTGCTTCTCGATCTCACGGGCGAGCCGCTCCCCGATGCCTCCCAGCCTCACATTCCCGAAGGAGTCCCGCTCCTGCGTCTGGAGAAGGAGGTCGCCGCCGAGCTCCGCCCCTTCCGCGACCGCCACGATGCTGAAGTCGGCGTATCCCTCGTGCCGCTTCCTGAGCAACGCACAGAGTTCGCCCAGATCGGTCTTCACCTCGGGGATGAGCACATAGGTTGCGGCGCCCGCGAGTCCCGCCCAGAGGGCGATCCATCCCGCGTGCCGCCCCATGACCTCAACCACCATCACCCGCTCGTGCGATTCCGCGGTGGTGCTCAGTCGGTCGAGCGCCTCCATGGCGATGTTCACAGCGGTGTCGAAGCCGAACGTCCGGTCCGTGCCCGAGAGATCGTTGTCGATCGTCTTGGGCACCCCCACGGTCGGCAGGCCGGCGTCCGACATCCTC
>JAPLCY010000235.1 GCA_026391995.1 Candidatus Auribacterota bacterium | reverse complement strand
CCGCTCTACCTGACCACCGGCGCGCTCCCAGAGGGAACGCTCGGCGAACCATACCGCGCCGAGCTCCAGGCGCGCGGCGGCGTGCCGCCGTATGTGTGGACGATATCCGAGGGCGACCCCCCGCGCGGCATCTCGCTGGATCGCGCGCAGGGTGTCCTGAGCGGGACCCCGCGCCGCGTCGGCAGCACCCTGCTCCTTATCCAGGTCAGCGACACTCGCGGCACCCAGGACACGGTGGAGCTCCGGTTGCACATCGATACGCCGCCGCTGACGATAGTCACCTCGTCGCTGCCCCGCGCCGAACTTGACACGCCGTACGAAACCGCGCTGGATGCTACGGGCGGGGTCCCGCCTTATCGTTGGTCGCTCAGCGCCGGGACGCTCCCGGACGGGATATCGGTCACCCCCGCCGGGACACTGAGCGGCACGCCCGCGGGGGAGGCGGGAGAGTACGAGATCGCCGTGACCGCGACCGACACCGCCGCCGCGCACGCGGCGGCTGCGCTCACCCTTTCGGTGGCGGCGCCCGGCGGCTTTGTCGTGACCGGACTGACGGCCGCCCCCAGCGACCGCAAGGTCGCGCTCACCTGGTCAAACCCCGTCGCGGAAAACTACTCTCGTACGCTGATCGTCAGGAGCACCGCGGGATATCCCTCCGCACAGGAGCAGGGCACCCTCATCTACAGCGGCACCGCAACTGATTTTCTCGACCGGAATGCCGAGAACGGGGCGCTCTATTACTACGCGGCAATACCCGTCACGGCGAACGGCAGCGCGGGGGCGGTGGACGACGGCGCACGGGCCGCCGCGACGCCGCAGACGGTCGGCCTTTCGGGCGCGGCGGACCCCTACGCCGATGCGGTCACCGGTTTCCAGCCGCTGGCCCAGGGGGGGTTCGGATCGGGCAATCTCTCACTCGCCCTCGGCGCGCCGCAGGGCGGCGGGGCATTGCGCGGATCGACCCACGTGGTCTCGCTCCACGCCCGCCCGAATGACGACAACAGCGCCTCTCCCCCCTACGGCGGCAGCATCACCCTCCAGTTCACCAACAACATCGTCGTGGATGATGCGGGGCCTGATTTCATCGTCTTTGAGAACGTCTTCTACGTCGGCGGCGACCCCGAGCGCCGCTGGATGGAGCCGGCGATCGTCGCCGTCAGCAAGGACGGCGTCCAGTTCTACACATTCCCGTACGACTTCGTGCCACACTACACCCAGGACGGAGAGCTCAACGCCTATAACCCGTTCTGCTATGTCAACGCCGACGGCTCCTCGCGCGGCTTCGCGGGCATCACCCCGGTCTACAGCGCGGGCGGATCCCCCGACCCGCGCACTCCCTCCGCCGCGGGGGGCGACGCATTTGACCTGAGCGCCATCGGCGCAGCGCGGCTGGACTGGATTCGCTATGTCAGGATCACTGCAACGGGGGACAACTGGCTCACGGATTCCAACGGCGACCGTGTGCGGCAGATCCGAGATGTCGGCGCGTGCTCGGGCGCGGGTTCGTCCGGCTTCGACCTCGATGCCGTCTGCGCCATCCACTACTGAAAGGTATCGGCATCATGCTCATTTACATTCTGCTCCTCGCCCTCGCCATCACCCCTGTCCCGCCGACCGCCGTCACCCTCCGCGCCACCCGCGACTTCGGGTCGCCGCCCCTCATCGAACAGCGCCTGGAACCCGCCGGCCGCTCGGTCATGGAGCTGTTGAACGCTTGCGCGAAGGTGGAAACCGCCTTCGGCAGCGGCTTTGTCCGTGCAATCAACGGGATCGGCGATGACGCGGGCCGGGCGTGGTTCTACTACGTCAACGGCATGCTGGCAGATGTCGGCGCGGGCCGCTACATCCCCGCCGCGGGTGAAAGCATCTGGTGGGACTACCATCCCTGCGATGGGCCCCGCGTGCAGGCGCTCATCGGATGCTATCCCGAGCCGTTCAGGTCGGCGCGGGACGGCGTCAGGATCTACTTCTCCCCCGGCTGCGCCGCCTCCTCCTCCATACTCGTTGATTCACTCAATGCGCGCGGCATCCGCCATGTCGGCGCGCATCCCGTCGCGGACATCGGGAACAGCGCATCAACCGACTCCCTCGTGATCGGGGGATGGCCCGAGCTTTCGAAGACGCCCTTCATCTCCGGATTGTACAGGGATCGATTCAAGCTCGGGATGTGCGCTGAATTCACCGAATCGGGGATCACCGCATACGAACTGAGCGGGAGGCCCGGCCGCACCATTCCGCGCGGCGGAGCGATCCTCGCCATCGGCGCCGGCGCCCCGCGCCGGGCCTTCTGGCTCGTGACAGGAACGGACGATGCGGTTGCCCGCGAGGCCGCGGCCATCCTCGCTCGCGAACCGGAGCGCATCCGGGGGATGGCGTCCGCCCTCCTCGTGGGCGGCGCGATCATATCACTCCCGCCCGGGGAGAAGCCGCGATGACCCGGTCATTTCACCCCGTCGCCGCCCTTCTGACGGCGGCGATGATTTTCTCCCTCGCCATGTCGTGGACCAACCCTCTCTGGTCCGTCGCGCTGCTGGCGTGCATCGCGCTCCCGCTCTGCCCCCCCGATTCACGGGGCGCGCTGCGCGGAGGTATCCGCAGCATAGCCCCGCTCGCGCTTCTCTGCGGGATTGCCAATATGCTCTTCTCGCGGGAAGGCCACACCGTCCTCGTCTCCGTCGCGGGACATCCGTTCACCCTCGAAGCCATGATCTACGGCCTCGGCGCGGGGCTCAGGATAGCCCTGGCGGTCGCCGTCTGGTATCTGCTCGCGGGGTTGATCGATCGCGACGACGCCCTCCGCCTCTTCTCGCGGTGCGCGCCAACCTCGTCGATGGTCGCCTCTCTCGCCACGCTCCTGATCCCCCGGATGCGAAGGGATCTTGTCCGCATCCGGATGGCCATGGGCCTGAGGGGCGCGCCCCTCGACGCGCCGGGATTCGCCGGCAGGATCCGCGCCCAGCGGCCGCTCATGCACGCCATGCTCCTCTCCTCGCTCGAGGGAGCATGGGATATCGCCATCGCCCTCCACTGCCGCGGCTTCGGCGCGGCCGCGAGAACGTTTCCCGTCATGCGTCCGTGGACACGACGGGATAGCATCCTCTCCGCGGGCGCGGTCGCCGCGGCGGCGATTGCGTTTATAGCCCGGCACGCGGGCGCGGGGGTCTACCGCTTCTATCCCGTTCTCGATCCGTTCATCCGCCGCGCCGATCTGCTGTTTCTTGCCGCGGCGCTCGCGGCGCTCGTGGCGGGCTTCTCGCTCGCGCGGAGGGCCGACCGATGAAACTCCTGGAATGCGTCGGCCTGACCTACTGCTATCCGGGGTGCGGACGCCCGGCCCTCGAACGGATCGATCTCTCCATCGAGGAGGGCTCATTTGTCCTTATCACCGGGCCCTCGGGCGCCGGCAAGACCACCCTCGCCCATGCCCTCGCCGGCCTGGTCCCCGCCTTCTTCGGCGGACGGATCGGAGGACAGATCCTGTACCGGGGCAGGCCGCTGGAAGAGTTAGACCGCCGCACCCTGCACGGCGAGATAGGCCTTGTCCTCCAGGACCCCGAACAGGCGCTGCTCATGGAAACGGTGGAACGCGAGCTCGCCAGCGGGCCGGAGAACCTCGGCCTCACCCGGCAGACGATCATGCGCCGCGTCATGGAGAGCGCGTCATTCCTCGGTCTCACGGGGCTCCTCAGGGCCAGGACCGATGAACTCTCCGGCGGTGCCAAGCAGCGCGTCGCGCTCGGGGCGAGCATGGCAATGGGCCCCCGCACGATGATCCTGGACGAGCCGGTCTCCCAGCTCGACCCGGTGGCCGCGGCGGAGGTCACCGAGCTCCTCGCGCGGCTTCACCACGATCTCGGCTACACCATCGTGGGAATCGAGCAGCGGATCGAAGAGTTCCTCCCGTTCGCCACGCGCGTCCTGTTCATGGAGGAGGGCCGCATACGATTCGACGGCCCTCCACGGCATTTTTTGAGATGGGCCCGCGTTTCCGCGCCCGCTTTCATGCCGCCCGCGGCGCGGCTCCTCTGCGCCATCCACCCCGGCGACGCGCCCCTCACCATCCAGGAAGGACGCTCGCTCCTGCGCTATCCCTCCCCACCCGTGCCGCCCCCGGCGGCCCCACCCCCGCCGTCCGCGGATCCATCGGTGACGCTCCAGGAGGTATCGTTCAGCTACCCGAACGGCACGGAAGCGGTCAGGCGGGTGAACCTCGCCCTGCGGCCGGGCGAGGTGACCGCCCTGCTCGGCCCCAACGGTGCCGGGAAGAGCACGCTCCTAAAAATCATCTGTGGCATGCTCCAGCCCTCCCGCGGGCAGATCGCCGTGCTGGGGGACCCCCCGGCCGCGTGCCCCAACAACCGCCGGGCGGCGATCCTCGGCTATCTGCCCCAGGACCCGCGCGATGTGCTTTTCAACGACACGGTTGCCGGGGAGGTGACCTACACGCTCCGCGCCCTCGGCCGGAACGATGCGTCTGCGGTCGCCACGATCCTCGCGGAGTGGGAACTCTCGTGCATGGCGACCCGTAACCCCCGGGAGTTGAGTGCGGGAGAACGGCAGCGGGCGGCACTCGCCGCGGTGACCGCCGGCGCCCCGCCGGTCCTGATCCTGGACGAGCCGACGCGCGCCTGCGACCCCCCTCACCGGGAGGCGCTTGTCGCGCGTTTGAGGGCCTACGCGCAGCGCCCCGCGACACTCCTGGTCGTGACGCAGGATATGGAATTTGCCGCCGCCGCGGCCGACCGCGCGCTGGTCCTCTTCAACGGCGAATTGATCGCCGACGGCCCGCCAGGGGAGATCCTCGACGACGGCCTCTTTTACACCACGGAGATGAGCAGGCTCTTCAGGGGATTCGCCCGGGGGGTGGTGACGTTCGACGCGGCACTACGGCTGCCGGGCATCAGGGAATCATAGGCGCTCCATGAACAAGGCTCTCGCGGCCGCCACACTCGGGCTCATCGCGCTGGGGGGGGCGTTCTATAGCGTCGAACGCCGGAAGCTCACCGCGCAGGAGATCCCCGTCATCGCCGTCCTCGCGGCGCTTGCGGCGCTCGGCCGGATACCGTTCGCCATGCTCCCGGGAGTGCAGCCCACCACCTTTTTCGTCATCATGGCGGGCTTTGTCTTCGGACCCGCGGCGGGTTTCCTGACCGGGGCGACGGGCGCGTTCGTATCCAACTGTTTCCTCGGGCACGGCCCGTGGACCATCG
>JAPLCY010000141.1 GCA_026391995.1 Candidatus Auribacterota bacterium | reverse complement strand
GCCGGCGACGCCCTTCCCGTAACGCTTCTCGAACGGGTCGAGCAGCGTGGTGAATTGAAGCCGCCTCATCAGCGCCGCAAAAAAAAGGCCGCCGAGGATGAGGCTGATCGAGTAGCAGATGCCCCCCTGCGCGCCCCAGGTAATCCCGTTCTTGAAGACATTTTCAGCCGTGCCGTTGATATAGCCGCCGCACACCCAGGTGGCGGTCATGGTGCAAAGCGCGATCCAGAGCGGCATGTTCCTTCCGGCAAGGAGCAGGTCTATGGTGGATCCGCCGTCGCGCCGGCGCGAGTAGTAGACCCCCACCCAGAACCCGGCCCCGTAAAATATAACCATGGACCAGAAGCCGCCCCAGTAGATGCCCTGCATTATTTAAACTCCTTCCTTGCGAATATGATTCGGAATCTGCAATCCCGGGTCATTGACATACGCGCCGGCGTGTGTACGTATCGGCATGATGGCGTATGGAATAACCGTTAAAGAGACCCCGCCGCGGATCAGCGCCGCGGCACAGCTTTTTGATAAATTTCCTTGTTAAGCAGCGGGGCGAAGGCGCAGTAGAGCGCGAGCTTGAAACTCTCCGTCCTGGTGATCCGATTCCCGGTCAACACGCCGAATGCCCCCTCGTTGGATCGCACATCCCGGCGGTTGCAGACCTCCTCCATCACATGCGCGAGCTCACGGTCGTTGCCGATCTGTTCCATGATATACGCCGGCAGCGGCAGCCCAGGCGTGGATCCGATATGGGTCTCGGCGCCGTCATAGACCGCCACCCATCCCTTGAGTATGGGCCCGTACGGGCCCGGCATGATACCGCCCTCGAGGCCGACGCCCAGGTCGGCGGGCGCGCCTTGATAAGCCTTTTTCGCCCTGTTCACCGCCCCGCGAATCATCTCGTCGTCGGTGACCGGTGTATGCGACACGCCCGATGAGGCCGATACCGCGTTCACCGTCACCTCCCCGAACAGGTCGCGGCAAACCTCCCGGACCGCCTCGCACTTCACCCTGTTCTTCGACCCGACATTGACTATCATTCTATCGATATGCTTTCGCAGGGCAGACTTTAGTCTGCCCGTTTCCTGCCCCTTGTCCTGCCCGCCTTCGTATGCAGATTATCTCTCCAGGTACGCCCTGTGGAGGAGCCTGACCGCCTTGTCCGCATCCGCATTTTTCACGAGGAAGCTGATGTTGAGCGCCGAACTCGCCTGCGAGATCATTTCAACATTGATCCCGCCCTTTCCGATGATGGTGAATATGCGCCCGGCGATATTGGGCGTGCCCCCGATTCCCTCTCCTACCACACAGACGATCGCGCGCCCGCCGATCATGCGCGCGGTGCAGATCCTGCCGAGATCCGCGATGATCTCTTTGAGCGCGGGCGCGACGCCGGCGTCCACGGTGGCCGAGACGCTCACCTCGGAGGTGGCGATCAGGTCCACCGGCACGCGGTGGTGAGTGAACACCTCGAAGATCCTGGCGAGATAGCCGTGGGCGTCGAGCATCCTCGTGGAGCGGAGGTTGAAGAGGATATTGTTCTTCTTGCAGGCGATGGCGCGAATGCCGTGCTTCGGCGGGGCCGCCCGCCTGACGACGAGCGAGCCGCCGGCATCAGGCTCGAAGGTATTGAGGATGCGCACGGGGATATCCTTCTCCACCGCGGGTTCGATCGTGCGGGGGTGCAATACCTTCGCCCCGAAGTAGGCCAGCTCCGCCGCCTCGGAGAAGCTCAGGCGCGGCAGGGTCGCCGCCTGCGGCACCACGCGCGGGTCGGCGGTCATGATGCCAGTCACGTCCGTCCATATCTGGACCTCGCGGGCGTTCAAGCCGCGCCCGATGATCGCCGCCGAGAAGTCGCTCCCGCCCCGGCCGAGGGTCGTGATCTCCCCGTGCTCGTCCTTCCCGATAAACCCGGTCACCACGGCCAGCTTTTTTCGGCGCGACAGCCTCGATCGTATCCGCGCGTACGTTGTCGGGAGCGGGCTCGCGTTGCAGTGCTCGCCGGTGGTCACCACGCCGGCCTCCCAGCCGGTGTAGGGGCGGCTGGGAATGCCGCGGTTACTGAAGTGCGCGCTCACGATCTTCGCCGAGATCCGTTCGCCAAAGCTCGCGACGTAATCCAGCGTCCGGGGCGTCAGTTCGCCGAGGCAGTAGACCCCGTGCAGGACCTCCCTGAGGAGCTCGTGCTCCTTGGCGACCATTCCCCCGGGGAGCGAGAGCTCCCTGAGAATCGTCCCGTGCACGGCGGCGATCCTCTCGAGCAGCCTGATCCCGTCGCGGGAGCGCGCCTTCGCTTTCTGTGCGGCGTCAAGAAGCAGGTTGGTGATCCCCCCTACGGCAGAGACCACCACCACCGGGTCGGACCTAAGGCGGCCGGCGACGATGCGCCGGACGCTCTCGATGGCACCGGCGCTCCCCACCGAGGTCCCGCCGAACTTCATCACGATCATGGCGTTGTCCCTTCCCTCACTATCCCCCGCGAAACTCACTCGATGCCGGTGAGCTCCCTGCCCTTCGGATACGAGACGGAGAAGGCAAACTCGACCGTCTTCTTCTCGTCGGGCTTGAGCTCGATTCTCCACGCGAGCGAGCCGGGCTTTTCCCGCTCGGCAATCGTGGACGGCTCCGGCGAGACGGCATCGAGTTTCATCTCACGCCGCACGAGGGCGCGGTCGCCATACACGGTGACCGCGGTAATCTTCGAATCCTGGGTCATGCCGCTCGAAGCGGCTGCACCCGCAACCAGCGAGGCACAGATGATAATAACCCGTTTCATTATATCGTTCCTCTCTTCGGATGGCACAGGCCGGGATTATAGCAACAGGCCGACGGCTTCTCAATCCCCCGTTGCCTTGGGTCGGCATTTGGCGAGGAGCACAATGACGGCGAGATAGATAACCGCACCAGAGGCAATCCCCATCACCACGCTCCCCGCGGCGATCACCGGCAGCAGCCGTGTGAGCAACTCCCACGCAGCGGCAAACCCCGCAACCCTGAAATCGCCCGGCGTCATGGGCGGATGCGCGCCGGGGAGGATGCGGCGTCCGACGTCATAATCCACGAAGAGCATGAGCGGATAAAGCCAGGAAAGCTGCACGCCGAGAAAGACCGCCGCTTTGTTGAGGCGCTTGAACACTATGACGAGCAGGAGGCAGAGGAGCAACTGAGGGCCGTAGACCGGGCACCAGCTCACCAGCACCCCGATGGCAAGGCTGAGGGCGATTTTATGGTTCGACGAGTCGCCGCTGAGCAGCAGACCCCGGAGTTTCTCTCGCATGAGGCCTTTTCCACCTCGCAGGCGGATCTGTTCCACCCGCAGGGTGGAACGTCCGAATCATATCCCGAAACAGGTTCCGACCGCCGCGGCGGCGCGTATGAGCGGCGAATGCGGCGGCACCCGGCGGAGCCTCGCCACGGCCCGGGAGATGGGTACCGATCCGATTCGCTCCCCGTGCAAGCCCACCATGCGCCCGAATTTCTTCTCCGCGGTAAGGCGGACCGCGAGAACGCCGCAACGAGTGGCGAGAATGCGGTCGTACGCGGTAGGGGACCCTCCGCGCTGGAGGTGTCCGAGCGCGGTCACCCGCGACTCGATACCCGTACGCCGCTCGATCTCGTCGGCCAGCGCCCTGCCGATCCCGCCGAGCCTGACGGGGTCGGGACTGTCGCCGATGACACGGTCAACCACCATCTTTCCGCCGCGGGGGCGGGCGCCCTCGGAAACAACGATGATGCTGAAGCGTCTCCCCCGCCGGTGTCTCTCGCGCACGAGACGGCACACCACGTCGATACAGTAGGGAATTTCGGGGATGAGAACGATGTCGCCGCCGGTCGCCAGGCCCGCGCAAAGCGCGAGCCAGCCCGCGTAACGGCCCATTACCTCGACCACCATCACGCGATGGTGCGACTCGGCCGTCGTGCGGAGCTTGTCGAGCGC
>JAPLCY010000024.1 GCA_026391995.1 Candidatus Auribacterota bacterium | reverse complement strand
ATATTTCCGTCCTCGACGGTTCCGGAATCCCGCCCACCGGCAGAGGCAGGATCGGCGTCGATGAGGGGTCGCTCATGACCTCCGCCGCCGGGGTCTTCGCCGCCGGCGACTGCGTCACAGGCCCCGACATCGCCGTGAGCGCGGTCGCCTCGGGGCGGCGTGCGGCGTACGCCATCGACACGTTTCTCCGCACCGGCACGCCCGCCATCCCGCCGCCGATCTTCAGCCCCGCCCGACGGAAGAAGGAGGAGGTCGTGGCGGCTGAATTCGCGGACAGGGAAAAGACGCCTCGCGTCGAGCCGGCCGGGATCCCTCCCTCGCGGCGCATCGGAGGGTTCGCGGAGGTCGAGGCGACACTGGATGAGGACGCGGCGTTGAAAGAGGCGTATCGCTGCCTGGAGTGCGGATGCGAGAAGGCAGACGACTGCGCCCTGCGCGATCTCGCCGAGCGGTACCGCGCCGGCGACCGCTTCGGAAGTCCCGCCGCACGGGGAAAGATCGATGACCGCCATCCCCATATCGTCCGCGATCCCGACAAGTGCATCAAGTGCGCCCGCTGTATCCGCGTTTGCATGGAGGTCCAGGGTATCGGCGCCTGGGGGTACGCCGGGCGCGGGATGGATATGCGGGTCGCGCCCCCGTTCAGCTGGCCCCTCCAGCAGACCGACTGCGAGTCATGCGGCCAGTGCCTGACCGCCTGCCCCACCGCGGCGCTCCTCGAAAAAATCGATATTCCCGGGATGCACTTCGTCGCCGCCGCCGCGACCGAGACCACCTGCGGCAACTGCGGCGACGGGTGCGAGGTTACGCTTCACACCTATGGCGGCCAGATCATCAGGGTTACCCCCCGTTCAAATGGCAATCTGTGCGAAAAAGGGAAGTTCGGTGTCGGCGCCCTGACCACGCCGGAGCGAATAGTGCGTCCGCTGGCGCGCACGGCGCGAGGGCACCTGCCGCTATCCTGGGATGAAGCCGCTCAGATGGTCCATGGCCGTCTCAAGGGTGTCTCACCCCGGGAGATGGCCGTTTTTGTATCCGCCCGCCTGACCGGGGAGGAAGCGTACGCAGCCCAAAAGATCGTCCGGACAGTCCTGGCTACGAACAATATCCATCCCATGGCCGGCCGTCCCCTGCCCGCCCCAGGGCAACCGATAGCGTCGCAACCGGCGACCGTCATCGAAAACAGCGACGCGGTCGTGGTTGTCGATCCGCGAATCGTGGACTCGAATCGCGTTGCCGCGCTATCGGTGATCAAGGCGGCGCGCACCGGGGCAAGGCTCCTGGTAATCGGGAAAGGGGAGACAAAGCTCAACAGGTGCGCATCGGCAACAATCACGCTCTCCCCCGACGCCACGGGATACTATCTCAAAAAGATCGCCGCATTTGTGCGTGGCGCCGGGCGCCCCGCCATGATCCTCAACAGGAGCACGCTCACGCCCCACGCATTCCGCGCGCTCACGCGTTTCGCGGCACGGCACGCAATCCGGCTGGTCGCTCTCACCGGCGAGATCAACGAAACAGGACTCCTCCACGCGGGTGTTTCGCCCCTCTCCCTGCCGGGACCGGTCAGGCTTGCCGACCGCGCGGCGCGACGGCGGCTCGAACAGGAGTGGGGATGCGGCATACCCTCATGGCGCGGCATGGATCGCGAAACGCTCATTGGTGCGATGGGGCGCGGGAAGATAAAGGCCGCTATCTTCATGGGGGGCACTCTTCTGGAAGATGACCTTTTCGCGAAGGCACTCCAAGGGGTGCGCTTTGTGATGGTGCAGGCGTTTCAGCCTTCCGCGCTGACCCGTCGTGCGGATATCATACTCCCCGCGGCGAGTTGGGCGGAAAGCGACGGCACCGTCACGCGCTATGACGGGCTGGAGCTGAAATTCAGGAAGGCAGTGCCGCCGCTCTGCGGTTACAGCAACACGGAGATATGGAAAAAAATATTCGGAGACGGCAGGCCGTCTCTTCCCACCACCCCCACCCTCCGCCAATAATCATACGCCGGTACCGTCGCCAAGACCTCTTCCCCGTGACACTGAGTCCCATTCTCTCGACCCTGCGAAGGGCGGCACAAATGCGAGGTCCCGGCCGCGGTGGAGGAACCTTCTATCCCCCCCCGATAATCATGAGGATCTTGAGGGTGCAGCCTTCATGAAGTTTCGCGGACGGCCTGGCGGGGGCGTTGTCGATGAAATATGAGAGCAGATCGACGTGCGGGGGATCGTAGCGGAGCGTTTCGACCATGAATGACCTGATCGTGGCGCCGCCGGAGACCTCGACCCGGACGGGGCCCTGGCCGAGCGGCTTCTTCATCGCGCCGAGCATCTCAAGGGTGATAGTCATAGCTCTGGAAGTGAGGGGCGGCTACTTCTCTTTCCGCCCGCGGAGCGCCATGAACACCGTTTCCGGCGTATAGGGCGGCTTTCTGAGACGGATCCCCACGGCGTCGAATATGGCGTTCGAGATCGCCGGGAGCGGCCCGTTGATGTTGACCTCGGCTATGGACTTGGCCCCGAATGGTCCGCTCGGCTCATAAGTCGGGACAAGGAATGTCCTGATTTCAGGGAGGTCGCGGGTGAAATAAACGCCGTAGGTGCCGAAGGAGGCGTTGAGGAGCCTCCCCTTCTCGTTGTAGATGAAACGCTCGGCCATGGCGTAGCTGATGCCGTTGAGGAGCGCCCCCTCCACCTGTCCCTCGCAGAGCAGCGGGTTGATCGCGGTGCCGCAGTCGGTCGCGGTGATGTAGCGAATGATTCGGACCCTGCCCGTCCCGGTGTCCACCTCGACCTCGACTGCGTGCGCGGCGAACGGCGGCGGCGACTGGTCTGAATATGCCGAGGCGAACGCGGCAATCTGGTGCTGGTCCTTTTCGTACAGGCTCCTCAACCCCACCTGCCCGAGCGTGACCTCTCCCTTGGATCCGGCCGCCTTCCCGTCGCGCAGCACAATGCCCTTCGCGTCCTCTTCGAGCATCTCGGCGGCCACGGCCCTGATCTGGTCCGCCACCTTTTCGGCGCACCGCTTGGCGGCCATGCCCGAAAGATATGTGGTGCTCGAGGCGTACGCGCCGACGTCGAACGGGGTGATGTCGGTGTCCGAGGAGAAAACGATCACATCACTAGTGCCCACCCCAAGAACCTCCGCGGCGATCTTCGCCATCACGGTATCCGACCCGGTGCCGATGTCGGTGGCGCCGCAGAGGAGGTTGAAAGAACCGTCGTCGTTCATCTTGATGGAGCAGGACGCCATGTCGATCTTGGGTATCGAAGAGCCCTGCATGAGCACCGCCATGCCGATGCCCCTGCGCAGCCGCCCCGTCCCGGGATTGTTCCGCTTCCCGGCCCAGCCGATCTCGCGCGCCACGATATCGATGCACGCTGAAAGCCCGCAGGAGCCGATTGTCATCGGGTGCCCCTCGGCCCCCTCCCCGAGGGCCGCGAACACGGGCGACCCCTCGCCCTTCCTGATATGGAGCTTCTTGTAGAGGGCGGGCAGGTCCATGCCGATGGCGCGGGCCATTTCGTCCATCTGGATATTCATCGCGAACCCGGACTGGGTGCCGCCGTAGCCGCGGTACGCCCCGCCCTGCGAAAGGTTCGTATACACCGACCAGGCGTTGAAACGCACGTTCTCGCACCGGAAAAGAGGGAGGATCTTTGAGCCGGTATTGGTGAGTACCGTGAGGCCGTGGGTGCCGTACGGGCCCGCGTTCTGGAGGGCGTCCATCTCGATCGCGGTGAGCGTGCCGTCCTTCTTGATCCCGGTTTTCAGCCGGATGATCGTCTGGTGACGCGTCCGCGACGAGGTGAATGTCTCCTCCCTGGTGAGCTGGAGCCGGACCGGCCTGCCGGTGGCCATGGTGAGGGCCGCCGCAAGTGGTTCGGTCACGATATCCTGCTTTGAGCCGAAGCCGCCGCCAATCCTGGGCTTGATCACCCGGATGCGCTTGATCGGGAGATCGAGGGCGCGAGCGACGATGCGTCTCACATGGAACGGCACCTGCGTGGAAGTTACGATGATCAGCCGGTTGTTCGGATCGAGATAGCTGATCGTCGTGTGCGGCTCGTTGGCGACATGTTGGGCGTACTGGTTTTCGTACTCGCGCTCCAGTACCAGGTCGGCCGCGGCGAACCCCTTGGGCATATCCCCGATCGTGACATCCGCGCGGCCGCAGAGGTTTTTCTTCGGGTCCATCTCAACCGGGATGGGGATCTTCCACTCCGGCTCGTCATGGAGCACGGGCGCGCCCTTTTTCATGGAATCGCGTGGGTCGAAAACGGCGGGAAGCTCCTCGTAGGTGACCTTGATGAGGGCCAGGGCCTGCAGCGCGATCGCGGTCGTCTCGGCCGCCACCACCGCCACCTCGTCACCGACGAAGCGCACCTTGTTGTCCAGAATGAATTTGTCGTACGGCGACGGCTCGGGATACCCCTGGCCGGCCTCGGTGATGATAATCCTGGGCACGTCCCTCCATGTGAGGACGGCGTGCACCCCCTTCAACGCACGGGCGCGCGACGCGTCAATCGCCTTGATCCGCGCGTGGGGATGGGGACTCCGCAACACCTTCGCGGAAAGCATCTCATGGACATCATAATCGTCGGTATAGAGCGCCGTCCCGGTGACGAGACCGATCCCGTCCACCTTGCGGCGGACCTGGTTGACTTCCCTGAATGTCGCGTGAGAGCTCATCGGGTACCGTTGCGCCGTTTCGCGGCGAGTTTCACCGCGTCGATTATCTTGACGTACCCCGTGCACCTGCAATAGTTGCCGTCGAGACAGCGCTTGATCTCTTCCTCGGTCGGATCGGGGGACCTGTCGAGGAGCGCCTTGGTGGCGAGCACCATCCCGGGCGTGCAGTAGCCGCACTGCACCGCCCCTGCGTCCAGGTACGCGTCCTGGATCGGGTGAAGTTTCGACACGCTCCCGACCCCCTCGATCGTGGTGATTGTGCGTCCCTCCACCAGGCCGACGAGCTGGAGGCATGAGTTCACCGGCTGGCCGTCGATCAGCACCGTGCAGGCGCCGCAGAATCCCTGCCCGCAGCCGAACTTCGCTCCCTTGTATCCCTCGCGGCGCAGGACGTCGAGCAGAATTTCGCCGGGCGCGGCCTCGACCGGATGAGGGCGGCCGTTTATGTTCAGCGCGTATTTCATCGCGCACCCCCCGCCCTGGCAAAGGCGCGCTCCAGCACGCGCCGCGCGACGACGGTCGCGAGCTCCCGCTTGTACCCGTCGCTCACGCGGATATCCTTCACCATCTTCATCCCTCCCACGGCGGCAACGGCGGCTTTGTGAAACAGTTCCGGCGCGGGGGATTCCCCCTCCAGCGCGCCTGCGGCCGCTTTCGATACCGACGGGAGGAGCTGGAAGCTGCCGATGACGAGCCTTGCCGAGGCGCAGCGTCCCTTCGCGTCGAGCGCCACACAGGCGGCGGCCGAGAGAAGCCCGAATGTGTTCGCGGTCTCCGCGAACTTCTCGAACGCCGCGCCGGAGCGCGGCCTCGGCGCGGGGATGCTGATCTCCTCGAGGTACTCTCCGGGCTTCATGATCGCGAGCGGCTGCTGGCGGTAGCACTCACCGCTCGTGAGCGTGCGGAGGCCCCTCTCTCCGCGGACGGCGAACGAGGCGCCCGTCGCGCAGTATATGATGGGGAGATCCGACCATATGAAAAGCCGCACGGCGTTGCCGCCGACGGTGATCATGTTCCTGTTCGGCGTGGCCGCCACATTCGACGCTGCCTCGGCGCACACACCGTTCATGAACGAGCGCGCAGCCTCGCTGCGCGCGAGCCGCTCGATGGTGACATATGCCCCTATGTGAAGCCCCCTGGAGTCGCGCCGGATCCTTGCCAGGCCCAGCGCGCGCAGGCTTACCAGCTCCGACACCTTCGGGGGCACGGAAAAGGAGAAGGAGACGCCGCCACCG
>JAPLCY010000359.1 GCA_026391995.1 Candidatus Auribacterota bacterium | reverse complement strand
CGCGTCCTCAACTAACGGCGGTGGCGTTTATATCGGCGCCGGCACAGTCCAGAATTGCCTCATCATCAGGAACACGGCCACCAATGACGGCGGCGGGGTCTTTATGCTGAGCGGCGCCACCTTGACGAAGTTCGGACGTGTCCCGGCAACAAGCACCACCTTCATGCCGCCTCCCTTGCCTTGCGGACAAGCTCGCGCGTCTCCACTACATCGAAGTACTTTGTTATTCTGTCCAGGATTCTTCGGTATGTGGCTTTTCTCGTCTGGAGCGGAATTTCCTTAAACGGGAAGAGGTTCCGCCACTCCCCCTCGTCTTCCGCCAGCTCGCGCGCGTGGAAAATATATATGAGCGGCGTCCCCGCTGCGCGGGTGAGGAGTTCCCCCACTCTGAAAACAGGCATCCCGAACTGGAAAACATAGCTCGCGTGGAACGGAAGCCTGAAGAACGGCATTGTGCTTATCGGCACCTCCACGATCTTCATCCCTCCCCTCCTCCACACCCTCTCCTCGTCCGGATGATACGGCGCGAGGGGTGCCCCCGTATGGCGGATACTCCCGTAGGCGAATGATCTTTTCAATGAAAGCCTGTTCGCCGCCCTGTAAAGCGGCGAAATGAATGTGGGAAGGATGGAGGAGTCATACTCGTAGCCGTTCTCCTCAAGTATTCTCAGGATGGCGCCATTTACGTTATAGGTGGGCGCACGGAACCCGCGACACTTCTCCCCGGTTGCCTCCTCTATCGCCTGCGTACTGTCGGCGATGTCAGCCGCAAGCTCCCGCACGGGGAGTGCGGTAAAGTTCGGCCGGTGACTCATGCTATGGTTGGCAATTTCGTGGCCCGCTGCCCGTATAGCGCCGATGATCCCCGCGTTGTTCTTCTTCGCCGCGTCCCTCCCCGTGACGAAAAAGGTCGCCCTGATACCATATTCTCCGAAGAGGCGGATAAAATTGTCGACGCTCGTGTGCAGGACCGGATCGGGGTCTTTCTCCAGGGCGATGCCGAAACTCGCCGCCATCGCCCACACGCTGTCCAGATCAACATGAATGCAGGCGCGGGGCCTTCCCCTGCCGCCCCCTCCGCTAGGCATCGGATGCTGCCGGGTTTTTTGCAAGGAACGGGCCCCTGGCCAGGTAGTCAATCTGCGACTTCACGAAAAAGCTCAGCGCGTCGCCCGGGGTGCACACAATCGGCTCGCCCTTGTCGTTGAATGAAGTGTTCAGGATGACGGGGACACCGGTGATCCAGCCGAACTCCTCTATGAGCCGGTAGTAGAGCGGGTTCTGTCTCTTGTTCACCGTCTGCACGCGCCCGGTGCCATCCACGTGGGTGACCGCGGGGATGACGCTCCTCTTCTCAGGGTTCACGTAATACACGAGCAACATGAACGGCGAGGGGTGCGCGCTGTCGAAGTACTCCCCGCACTTCTCCTCGAGGACCGACGGCGCGAACGGCCGGAACGGCTCACGGTGTTTCACCTTGTGGTTGAGGATGTCTTTCATCTCCGCGCGGCGCGGGTCCACGAGGATACTCCTGTTCCCGAGCGCGCGGGGGCCAAATTCGAGGCGGCCCTGGAACCATCCGAGGATCTTCCCGTCCGCGATGAACCTCGCGCAGTCCTTCGCGATGTCGACAGGGCGGGTATATTCCTGGTTGAACTTCCTGAGCGCCTCCTCTATATCGGCCTCCGTGTAGGAAGGGCCGGTGTAGGCGTCCGTCATCACGAAACTCCTCGGGTTTCCGAGAATTTCGTGCCAGATATGAAAGGCGGCGCCGAGGCCCGTCCCGTTATCCCCGGAGGCGGGCTGGATGAAAAGGTTCTGGAAGAGGCCGTCCCTCAGTATCGCGCCGTTCATCACGCTGTTCAGGCCCACACCCCCCGCGATGCAGAGGTTCTTCGAAGCGGTGGCCTTGTGGAGGTAGCGGGTCATGTGGAGGGCCGCCTTTTCCAGTGTCGCCTGGAGTGCCGCGGAGATATTTTCGTGCCTTTTCTCGATCGGGTCGTGCGACTTGCGCGGAGAGCCGAAGATTTTTACGAACTTCTCGGACACCCAGTTGAGCCCCGCGTCATGAGGGTTCACACCGTTGCGGGGATAGTCGAAGTAGCTCAGGTCAAGCTTCACGCCCCCCTCGTCCCCGAAGATGATAATCTTCTCGAACTCCTTCCCGTACACGGATGGGTCGCCGTATGAGGTGAGCCCCATCACCTTCCCCTCGTCCTTGCCGGGCCTGAAGCCGAGGTAGTGGCTGAGGGAGGC
>JAPLCY010000077.1 GCA_026391995.1 Candidatus Auribacterota bacterium | reverse complement strand
GCGCGCCCGTGTGGCCCTCGCGGAGGCGTATTGCCGGGAGGGCGAAGACCGACGGGCGGTCGAAACCGCCGAAGGGGTCCTCAAGGATATACCGCCGCACTTCGCGATGGAGCATGTGCGCGCCCACCAGGCCCTTGCCGTCGCCTATCGGAGGCTGGGGGACCACGAGCGCGCCGGTCACCACCGGCGCCAGCGCGCCCTCTATAAGGCCAAGGCGAACGCCCGGGCCGCGGCGCGGTGAGTGAAAACACTGTTGTCCCGCGGCACGCACTCCGGCGCGCCGGGGGGAAGAGAGGCGGAGTCATGAGAGCGATGCTTTGTGTGGCAGTCCTCATTGCGCTGCCCGCGCTGGCAGCGGGGGCCGAGTCACCCGATAAGCTGTATGGGGACGCCTACCGGTATATCCGGGAGGCGAAGCGGGCGGAATACAAGCACGACGCGGACATGGCCTGGCAGCGCTACCGGAAGGCCGGCGGCATTCTTGGAAGCATCATCGAGACGTATCCGTCGTGGAATCATCAGGGGGTGGAGGCGCAGCTGGCCCTGTGCCATGCGGGCGCCTCCCGCAACCTGCCCGCGTCGCTACGCCAGGAGGATCCAATCCTCGGCGAGGCCAGGGAACAGGCTGGCCGGCTTGACCAGACGGATCAGCGGAAGCTGGCCATGTACAAACAGGTTGAATGGGAGCAGAAAAAGCTCTACGACGTGGAACATTTAATGGCCGATTTCGCGCAGCTGGCGCAGGCGCGCATCCTCCTCGGCAAGGAGAAGGGCGCGCGGATCACGGCGGAGGAGATGCGGCAGGCGGAAGAGGATGCCAAAAATAAATCGGCTCAGAAGGCCTCGGACAATGCCGAGGTGGATACTGATGGAGACGGGCTCACCGATCAAGAGGAGATAGAACTGGGTACAGATCCGGAGAATGAGGATACTGATGACGATGGATTGAATGATTATGAAGAGGTCAACGATTACGGGACCGATCCGCTCGATTCTGATAGCGATGACGATGGATTGACCGATGGAGAAGAGGTCTACGATTACGGGACCGATCCGCTCGACAAGGATACCGACGGCGACGATATGGACGACGGCGAGGAGGTGGAAGATGGATACGACCCGCTGGAGCCGTATGCCACGGAATAGCACGGCGTGATATGGCGGCATCACTGGTAAGAAAGGAGGAGAATCGGTGAAAGGTGAATTTTTTTCGTGCATCGTGTCGGCGACACTGGTCGCGATGCTGGGGTGCACGCGTGCGGCCGATGCACAGGATTCCCAGACGATTATCATCCGGGCCCAGAAGGCGAAAGCCTCGGGTGATTTGGTCGGCGCCCTCAAGGGATATAACGAGGCGATCGGCTTGATGTTGCGCGCGGGGACGCCGCAGGAAAAGATCGCCGATTATTCAATCGAGCGCGACACACTGGTCGCGGCCATTCTCTCCCAGCTCATGGATATCCGCGCGCGGCAGGCCCAGATCATCCAGCTTCAGCGCGGGACCGATAAGAAAATCACGAAGATCGCCGAGACCGACAAGGACGTACAGTCGCGGATGAAGAAGAACGAGAACAAACTCAAGGATATAGAGGGGATCCTTCTCGACGCGACGAAGTAAGCGGTGGTTACCCTCCGCCTCTGATGCGGGCGATGTTCCGCCGCGGTTCCTTTGCCATCGGGTCGAGCGCCCGTGCCCGCTCCCATTCCCGAAGGGCATCCGTCCGGCGCCCCAGTTTTTCGTAGCAAAAGCCGAGGCTCGTGTGGACCGACGCCTCACCAGGCAGCAGATCCGCCGCCCGCAGCAGTTCCCGGAGGGCCATCGTGTACTCCCCCCGATCCGCATAGATGCGGCCGAGGTTCGCGCGCGCGGCACCGTCGCTCGGGCGCAAGGCCACCAGTTTTTTAAAACACTCTTCCGCTCCCCCCCCGTCTCCGATTCTCGAACAGTAGATGCCGCGAGCGGCGAGCAACGCGCGGTGCCCGGCGTCTATCGCCGCCACCAGGGGGGCCGGTATGTCCACCTCGCCGACGCGGCCGCTTATACGATTGATCTCTTCCAGGTAACGCGCCTCCCCCGGTTTCCGCTCTGCAGCGCGCATCATTGCGATGAGCGCCTCCCCGGGACGCCCCTCCCGCTCGTGGATCCGGGCGAGGTTAAAATGCGGCGCGGCCTCCCGCGGGGAAACCTCTGAAGCCCTCGAGAAAATCGCGATCGCCTCGGCGGTGCGCCCCCGTCCCTCGAGAAAGAGGCCATAGTTGTTGAGCGGAATCGCCGACGATGGATTGTTCCTGAGCGCATCCCGGAAGAGCCGCTCCGCCCCGGCGGAATCGCCGCTGTCCGCCAGCACGCCCGCGAGGGTAATCGTGCCCAGTGTGTCGCCGGGGTGGATGGCAAGAAATTCATTCAGCTTGGCGATGGTTTTTTGGCGCTCGCCGCGGGCACGATACACGAGCGCGATTTTTAACTGCCCGTTCCCCCGTCGGGGCCAGGTGCCCTCTATACAAGAGTATTGCGCCAGCGCTTCGTCATAGCGCTGTTCGCGGAGATAGGCATCGCCGAGACAGAGCCGCGCGGTCAGGTAGAGCGGGTCC
>JAPLCY010000278.1 GCA_026391995.1 Candidatus Auribacterota bacterium | reverse complement strand
CACGCCGGCCGCCATGAGCGAAAGAAATAAGGGGAGTTTCATACACGCCTCCTTTTGCACACCGCACACTGTAACAAAGATAGTCTACCATCGCCGCCCGCCGAAATGAATCAAAATCTGACAGGTTTTTGCGCCAAATATTGCAAGGCATCAGTCACAGAGGGGTAGCGCACCCTTCACATTCGTCCTTTAGGGGACTCACTGTCACTGCCTGCCGGCAGGCAGGCCCGAGGGAAAGGGTGAGCTACGTCGTGGATAACTTTCACTACCCCCCGCTATCACTGAGGGATTACTAAAGTTTTTTGACGAGATGTGCTACGCTAGTAACGCCGTTATGTGGCGGCGTGCTACATCGAGTCGCATTGAATCGCATTGAATCGCACACTAAAGTGTGCGCTACGGTGTGCGCTACAATGTGCGGCGGCAGGGAAATCATCGCGGCAATCCTGTGAGGCGATCCGAATATGGGGACAATGTTGCTGCTCCTTGCAGTGGCCCTGTGCGCGGGCAACGATCCATCCGCTGATGACCTCATCGCGCGGGGCAAAGCCGCCCTCGCCGCCGGAAAATATCCCGAGGCGGTCGCGCAGTTGAAAAAAGCGCTTGCCGCCGACCGGTACAACAGCGTCGCGCTCTTCACTCTCGCCGATCTTTACGTCCACCAGCTCCCGGATCAGAAACTCCACGACGAGTATTGGAAGCGCTACTCGGCTGCGTCGATCATGGGGCTCGGGGAGGCGGCGGCGCTCGAGGGGGATACAGGCGGGGCGGCGGCCCGTTATCGGGAGGCGCTGAGGCTCACCCCGGACGACCCGGGGCTCCACGAGCGGCTCGGGATGGTCCTCGCGCAGCCTCGCCGCCGCGGGGGCGGCGACTCCCCAGGAACGCTGCACGCTGGCGGAGGTGTACCTCAAAGAGGGCAAGCTTGACGACGCCCTGCGAGAGCTCTCGAAAGGGTTCGGCCCCCCCACCCGCGAGCGTTCTCTGCGCGCGGCCAGGGCCCTGACGGAGGCCTACCTGAAGAGGGGGGAGAGGGACAAGTCGGTCGCTCTCTGCAATGCGATTCTCGGGACGGGAGCCGCGGCGGTGGAGGAGTATAACTCGCTCGCCGTGGCGTATCAGCAGATGGGGAAGCTCGATGCCGCGGCGGGGGTCGCCGAAAAGGGCGTGGCCGCGTTTCCCGCGAGCGCCGAACTGCACAACAATCTCGCGACGATCTACGCCCTCCGGACGGAATATGCGCGCGCGGCACAGGAATACCAGCGCGCCGTGGAGCTGAAACCGGGTCTCGCGGAGGCATATCTCGACATGGGCATCATCTACAACGAGTACCTCAAGCGGCCGGAGAAGGCGGCGGAGGCGTTCCGATCCTACGTGGTTCTGAAACCGGAGGGGAAGAAGCGGCCCGATATCGCGGAGCTGCTCGGCTCCGGCGCGGCGGAGAGGTGAACGGGATGGATCTGCGCGGGATGGGGCACGGTGGCGGGATCGCGGCGCTCATTGCCATTCTTGCCGCGCTCACCTGCATTTTATTCGCCCCCGTGCTGACGCACCCGGGGATGGTCCCCTGGTCGCCCCACTCGGATTACACCGGCTTTCTTCTCTCCCGGACGGCATTTGTCGCCGGCGCGCTTCTCGAGAATGGAGCGCTGCCGCTCTGGCGCCCCGTTGAATCATGCGGGATCCCGACACTGGGTAATCCGCAGATAGGGGTTTTCTATCCGCCCAACCTCCTCGTCCTCGCGCTCGGTCCGGTCCGTTCGCTGGGGCTCAGGTTCATCCTCTGCGTCTTTCTCGGCGGGCTTTTTGCGTACGCCTATGCGCGGGAGATCGGGCTCGGCTGGTGCGGCGGCGTTTTCGCGGGGATCGCCTTCATGCTCTCGGGCTTCATGGCGACCAATATCTACGCGGGGCACATCCAGCATCTCTCCACGGTCATCTGGTTTCCGCTCTGTTTGTTTTTTTCGGAGCGCCTGGCGCGGCGCGCGCGTCTCCCGGACGCGGTGGGCCTCGGGATCGCCCTCGCCTTCCAGTGGAACGCGGGCCATCCCGAGTATTTTGTATACAGTTCCTGCGCGACAGGCCTCTACCTGGCGCTGCTGCTCCGGCGCGGCCGGGTTCTCACGACGCTCTCGCTGCTCGTACTCGCGGGAACGCTCTTTGCCCTCCTGTCGGCGGTGCAGATCTTCCCCACGCTCGAATTTGTAAAGCTCATGACGAGGGGGAAGGAAGGATACGCCTTCGCTTCGGGCGGCAGCCTGCCGCCCCCCATGCTCGGCTCGCTGTTCTTCCCTTCGCTCCTGGGGTCGCTGACGGCCGGCACGTACTGGGGACCGATCTTCTACTGGGAGGGGTGCATGTACGTGGGTGTGGTGACCATCGTATTAGCCGCGGCGGGGGCGTTCTGCACGAGGGCGGAGCGGTCGAAACCACTTCTCCTGCTGGCCTTCTTTTCTCTCCTCTTCGCCTTCGGCCGGTACACACCGCTGCATTCCGCACTGTCGAACCTGCTGCCGTTCCTTCTCAAGTTCCGCATGCCGTCGCGAATGCTGTTTGTCTATTCGCTCGCTGTTGCGGTGCTGGCTGGTATGGGATTCGAATGGGCTCTTTGCGCCGGCAACGTGAAGCGATTCGCTGCATTCATCTGGAGTACGTTCATTGCGGGGGGAGCGCTACTTATTATCTTCCGGTATTTCCCGCAGCCTGTCCTCGCATCGGGTAGATCCCTTGTGCGGTTCAAATTCAATCTCGACTCGTCGGGAGCGCACACCATGTCGCTTGCCGAGTGGCAGGCGCTGGTCCCGGCGGTCTATCTCAAGCTCAGGGCGGGTGTCACGGTGTGGCCGTTGTTCCCCTCGCTGGCGATCATGGCCATCCTGTTTTCATGCCGCCGGCGCGCGCTGGTCCGCACGCCGCTCTTCGCCGCGGGCATCCTGCTGCTCCTCTGCGTCGAGCTCCTGAGTTTCGCGATTCCCTATGTGGGGGTGGCCGATCCCACCGCGCTGTATCCCCGCACCCGGATAATAGATTATCTCAGCCGGGACAAGGACTATTTCAGGGTCATGGATTTTTCAGGAGCGCTCGGTCTCGAACGCATGGAACCGTACGGCATTCAGATGGCGCTCAATTCTGAATCCGGCTTTGTCCGCTGGTACGCGGATTTGCTCTCGCTTGTCCGTTTCAAGATTTCGCCGCTGGCACCGGGGAGGGGAGGGCTTGAACGGCTCAACCGCGATTTTCAGACGCCCGCCCGAGGCCTCACGAAAAAGGACACGCTGCTTGAGCTCATCAACAGGACGACCCGTTACCGGGTGAGCGATTTTGAGCCCATTCAGAACGGCCTGAAGATCATGAATGTGAAGTACGTCGTACTCAATAATCGTATCGACGATCAAAATTTCGAACTAGCCTGCGCCGAGGAAGGCATTTATCTCTACCGATTCCTGCATGCATTGCCGCGCGCGTTCGTGGTGGGCGCCGTGGAATGCGTCAACGACGAACTGGCCGCGTGCGAGCGGCTGGCGGCGTTCGATCCGGCCTCCGCGGCGATTATCGCCGGGGACGGGAAGGGGATGGCAGGCGGGCAGTCGTACCGGCCGGCGGAAATTCTTGACTACCGGCCGGATGAGATTCTCTGCCGCGTCGCCGTCGAGAAGGCGTGCTATCTGGTATTGAGCGAAGTGTGGTATCCTGATTGGGAAGCGTACGATAACGGGGCGCGTCGCCCCGTGGTGAGGATAGACCACGCCCTCAGGGGAGTGGCCCTCGCGCCGGGCGCGCATCGTGTCCGGTTCCGCTATAATCCATCCACCTATCGCCTGGGAAGGATGCTCTCGCTGGGCGGCATTGCGCTCTCATTCGCGCTCATCGTTTTTTCGAAACGTCGCCATGGATAAACCGCCGGTGTTATCGGCGATCATGCCGCTCTACCGCTGGGACGGGATCGCCCGTGAGGCGCTCGCGGCGGTTGCGGCATCGGACTATCCATCGCTGGAGCTGCTGGTCGCCGACGACAGCCCCGCCGGCGTTGATCCGGGTGATCTACCGGCCGGGGCCAGGGTCGTCCGTACCGGTGGGGGGCGGGGCCCGGCGGCGGCGCGCAACATCGCGGTCGCCGCATCCATCGGCGAGCTCCTCCTCTTCGTAGACGCGGACGTCGTGGTGCGGCCGGACACTGCCGGGCGGCTCGCCGCGGAGATGCGCGCCGCCGCCGCCGACGGCGTGGTCGCGCTCCTCTCTCCGTGCATGCGTTGGACTAACTTCTGCAGCACCTATAAAAATATCTTCATGCACTACAGCTTCGCGAGGATCGAGGGACGCAGCCCCTCCTTCTATACCTGCTGCGCCCTCGTCAGCAGGCGCGCATTTCAGGCCGCGGGGGGGTTCGAGGGGCAGTACCGGGAGCCGGCGATCGAGGATACCGACATGGGGCACCGGCTTGCCGCCGCGGGGGCGACGGTGCTAGCGAGCAGATCGGTCATGGTCGAGCATGTGAAGCGGTACACGATGTGTGAGCTCATCGCCCTCGACTTCGGAAGGGCCGCGGCGCTTATCCGCCTTTTCCTCCGCCGCCGCTGTTTCTGCCCTGGTCCCGGAGCCACCTCCGTGCCCGGTGGCTTCATCCTGAGCGGGGCGCTTTCGCTCAGTGGAGTGTTCGCGCTGGTACGCGGGGTGGCTTCGGCGAAGCCGTTGTATGCCGGATGGGCCCTCGCCTGTTGGGCGGCGATCGTGCTCGTGAACAGGGGCTTCATCGGGTCGATCAGGCGCACCGGCGGTTTCAGGAGGGCCTTTCAGGCTGCGCTGTTTCTTCCCGTTGATCTGCTCATTTCATGCCTCGGCTCGCTTTGGGGATTGATGACCTTTATGGCGGGCCGGCGCTACTGAGGGAGGGCATGCCATCGGCACGCTCGGGTATCTGAAAAACGCGGGGCGCCTGCTTATCACACGCGGGGGGCCGGTGTACCTGGTGTACTTCGTCACCGACCGGTGCAACGCCCGCTGCCGGCATTGCCTCTTCGGTGACGGGACCGTATTCCCCGAGGTGAGCAGGGAGCTCACGCTTGAAGAACTGGACAAGCTTACACGCCGGATGGGGAAATTGCTTTTTCTGCTCCCGACGGGAGGCGAGCCATTCCTGAGAAAGGACCTGGCAGAGATCGTCGAGATCTTCTACCGCAACACCGGCGTGCGGAACGTGGGTATCCCGACAAACGGCAGCCTCACGGAGCGGGTGGTCGAGACGGTGAGGAAGATACTGACCGCCTGTCCCGATATTGACTTAGGGATCGACGTCTCCCTCGATGCGGTGGGGAAGGCCCACGACGAGATCCGCGGGGTCCCCGGGCTGTTCGATAAGGCGGTTGAGACCTACAGGAGCCTCAAGCGTATCGAGGTTGAGGACCCGAGGCTCAATGTGAATATCGAGACGACGGTCTCCTCCTTCAACGACGCGATCTTGGACGAGAATTACGACTACTTCGTGCACACGCTGCGCCCGACCGCTCTCTTCACCCTCCTCACGCGCGGGAAACCGTCCGATCCACAGAGCCTCCGCTTCAACATTGACCGGTACCTCCGCTACGCGGAGCGCCTCGAGCGGGGCCTGCTCTCCGGCGAGCTCTCCGGTTACCGCCATTTCCCCTTCGCCGATCTGGTGAACGCCAAGCGGATCATCAGGCACCGGTTGATCACGCGGGTGGTCAAGCGGAAGCGGTGCCTGGTCCCCTGTTACGCCGGGAGCCTCGGCGCGGCCCTGTTCGCCAACGGCGACGTCTACCCGTGCGAGCTGCGCACCGACCTGAAGCTGGGGAATGTCCGCGACAGCGGCTACGACTTCATGGGGATCTGGCGCGGCGCGCGCGCACACGAAGCGCGGCGGGCGATCCGGAAGGGGCGCTGCTTCTGTACGTACGAGTGCTTTTTGACGCTCAACATCCTGTTCAATCCGCGGTTCCTTCCGGGGCTCCTGTGGCATTGGGCGAGGATCAAGATCCACAGGCTCAAGAACCGCATGACGAGGGGGGCCGCTCATGTACAAGGGCAATAAGGTCTCCCTGGTGATCCCTTGCTACAACGAGGAGGAGGGGATCAGGTATATACTCGCCCAGCGCCCGCCGCTCGTCGACGAGGTGGTCGTGGTGGACAACAACTCCACCGACCGGACCGCGGAGGTCGCCAGGTCGGGCGGCGCGATCGTCGTGAACGAGCGGGAGCGAGGCTACGGCCGGGCGTACAAGCGCGGGCTTGCCGCGGCGAGCGGCGATATAATCGTGACGATGGACGGCGACGGCACCTATCCGCCTCAGGCGATCGAGCTCCTGCTCTTCGTGATGACGACCGAGGACGCCGATTTTATCTCGGCGATGCGCTGGTACTCGAAAAGTGGAGAGCACAAATCGAAACTGAGGTTGCTCGGCAACTTCATTTTGAGCGCCACGATCAGGATTCTCTTCATGCGGTACATCTACGACACGCAGTCCGGGATGTGGGTGTTCAAGCGCGCGCTCCTCCCGAGACTCGAGGTGCGCAGCGATGGAATGGCGTTCAGCGAGGAGATCAAGATCGAGGCGTTCACGACAAGGGGCGTGCGGGCGATCGAGATCCCGATTTACTACGGCTCGCGGATCGGGACGAGCAAGCTCTCGCTCTGGAAGGACGGTTTTGTAAACCTGGTGTTTGCCTTCAAGAAATGGCTCCAGATAAGGTTACGCCGTATGCGGGGGCGATAGATTGTATGAACAGCAGAAGACGTGCCGCATATCTCGCCGCTCTATGCGCAGCCCTGGGGGGAGCGGGCCTGGGTGCCTACATCGCCTGTATTGTGGGGGAGCGCTGGCCGAATCCCGTGCTGCTGCCCTGTATCGTCATCCTCTCCGCCGTCATCGCCATGCTTATATTATTACGAGAACAGAAAAGAGGTCATGGGGATCTCCTGGCTTTGGTAATGCCGTACACTGCATTGCTCATCCCCGCCGCGTTCATTCCTGATTATGCGTTCGGTCATGGCCCCGGGCTTGTGATTTCCCTGGCAATGCTCGTTGTGGCTTTTGCCGGGTATGGCGCGCTCAAGTTCATGCTCCTTTCACCCGCGGCTCCAGTGTGTAAAATGAAACTAGCCCGAGCGGGTGGCGTCATCATGGCGATAGCCACGGTCGCATGGATTACCTATCACATTGTCCAGGGGATCATAAAATACTATAACTTCGGCTATGCCGGTCTGGACATGGGCATCTTCATGCAATCGTTCTGGACGGCCACACGGGGCGAACTTTTCCGGAATACACATGAGATCTATCCGGTTGGATCTCGCTTTGGGAAGCATTTCGCCCCGTTCATGTTCCTGATTCTTCCCGCCTATGCCATTGTCCCCCACGCGGGAACGCTCATCGTCGTTAATTCGCTCTTCCTGGGGTTAATCGGGCCGGCCGTGCACCGGCTCGCACGCCGCGGCCTTGGCGGCTATGGCGCCCTCTGCTTCGGACTGGCCGCGCTCATGTACCCGGCACTTAGCTATCAGGCCCGCGACCCCTACTACGACATGCACTACGCGCCGCTCCTGCTCCTGCTCGCCCTCATCGCATACCGTGCCAAACGGTTAGGGTTATTCTGCCTGTGCATCCTTTTCTCATGCGGTGTGAGGGAAGACATAGCGCTCACCGTCGCCATATTCGGAGTCATCGCCCTCATCCAGCGGATGCCGTGGCGCTGGGTGCTGCTGCCGTTTCTGATCGGCTTTGGATGGTTCATGCTGGCATCATGTGTTATCGTCCCGGCGTTTGGCCCCGGGACGATAAGCATTTTTTACAAGGGAATGGGACACTCTCCGCTGGAGATGCTACGGACACTTATTGCCGACCCCGTCGGCTATATGCAGGGGTTTTCCTCCCTGGGATATTTCAAGCTCCTCTATCTCATGGTGATCCCGCTGGGATTTATCTTCCCGTTCCTCGGGATCGAGATTGTGGGCGCCCTGCCCGCGCTGGTGGTGATCGGACTCTCTTCTGCGGAGAATACCCGGTCGATATACGGCTACTACTACCTCCCCTGTGTGCCGTTCCTGTTCGCGGGTGCGATCAGCGGCGTGGGCGCGCTGTCCCGGCGGCTCACCGCACGGCATGGCACGCGCGAACTGTCCGCTGCCGCCTGCACGCTCATCTTTTTTTTCGCCCTTGCCGTCTGGGTGCGGGGCCCGCTTGCCGAAACCATAGCGTCCGATATGACGCGCCCCTATAACGCGGTCAGCGGCCCGGGGTACAACGAGGTGCTGCGAGAGGTGATCGGGCTGATTCCCCCCGATGCCCCGGTGTTTGTCCCGCGCACCATTAAGCCGCACCTGGCGCACCGGATGTTTGTCTCGGCCGTTATTCCGTACGATGCGGAATACCTTGTCGTGGATTCATACAGCGAGGACCCCTTCGTGATCGGGGTCCAGCGCGATCCCTTTATTCAGGGACTGGAGCGGAATCCCCGCTATATGAAGCTGTTCGACCGCCACGGGGTACGCCTGTACCGGAGACGGTGATGGTGGCTATTGCGAAACATAAGGCACCGGGGAATGGTCCCGGATGCGTCTCCCTTGCAAATAGTCCAAAAATGTGCTAATCTTCTGCGTGAGGCTCGAACAGGAGGTAAAACTATGCGTGCACCGCTTGTGCGATCAGGTGTTGTGTTCTATCTTATTCTATCGCTTAGTGTTCTGTATTCTATCGCCTCTCCGCTTTACGCCGATGTCCGTCAGCTCATGATAGGCGTGACGTATACTTATGAGGGCGCCACGCTTACCAGCAACTATTATATCTACCGGATGCCGCTTGAGGGGAAGGACGCGTATCAACTCCTCGACTTTGCCGGGACGGGCAATGGCCTCGGCCAAAACGTCGAGGGAATGCCGCTACTGCTGGTGACCGATCCTGTCAGCGGGTGTCTCTACGCGTGCAATATCTGGAAGG
>JAPLCY010000049.1 GCA_026391995.1 Candidatus Auribacterota bacterium | reverse complement strand
TTTGACCACAAGCCCCGCCACCACCACGCTCACCATGCTCATAAGCTTGATCAGGATATTGAGCGAAGGGCCCGCCGTGTCCTTGAACGGATCGCCGACGGTGTCGCCGACCACACCGGCCTTGTGCGCCGCCGAACCCTTGCCGCCGTGGTGCCCCTGCTCGATATACTTCTTGGCGTTGTCCCAGGCGCCGCCCGAATTGGCGAGCATGATCGCCAGAACGAACCCGGTCGCCGTGGCCCCGGTGAGGAATCCCATGACGCCCGCGACACCCAGGATGAGCCCCACCAGGATTGGGACGATGATCGCGCCAAGCGACGGGAGCATCATTTCGTGCTGCGCGCCTTTCGTGGAGATGGCGACACAGGCGGCATAGTCGGGCGTCGCCTTCCCCTCCATGATCCCCTTGATCTCCCTGAACTGCCGGCGCACTTCCTCGACCATGCGGCGCGCGGCGCGTCCAACCGCCTTCATCGAGAGGGCGCAGAACACGAACGCCATCATGCTGCCGAGGAACATCCCGACGAGCACCTTCGGGTTCACCAAGGTGACATTGTACTTATCCATGAAGAACGCCAGGTTCGCTTTTTGGATGGCGGCGATGTCGAACGTTTTATCGCCGATGCGCACGAGCTGGTCGGCGCTGTGCGAGGCCATGCGGACGAGCCCCATGCGGATCTCCTCGACATAGGCGGCGAGGAGCGCGAGGGCCGTCAATGCGGCGGAACCGATCGCATACCCCTTGCCGGTCGCGGCGGTCGTGTTGCCGAGCGAATCAAGCGCGTCGGTCCGTTCGCGCACGAACGGCTCCAGGCCGCTCATCTCGGCGTTCCCGCCCGCGTTGTCGGCGATCGGGCCGTAGGCGTCCGTGGCGAGCGTGATGCCGAGGGTCGAGAGCATCCCGACGGCGGCGAGCCCCACGCCGTAGAGCCCCATCTCGGGGCTCGTGAAGCCGCCGGCGAAGCCGTAGGCGCAGATCGTGGCAATGCCGATGGTGATCACCCCCGGCCACGTGGAGAGCATCCCCACCGAAATGCCTTCGATGATGACGGTCGCGGGTCCCGTGAGCGACTGGGAGGCGACCTCCTGCGTCGGCGAGTAATCCTGCGAGGTGTAATACTCGGTCGCCTTGCCGATGATCCACCCGGCGAAGAGCCCGGCGAGGATCGATCCCCAGAGGCCCAGATGCGCCTTGCCGAGGAGCCCCCAGACAAGGAAGAACGAAAGGACCGTGATCCCGATCGTGCTCAGGTTGACGCCGCGCGCGAGCGCCTTGAGCAGCTCCTTCTGCGTGGCCTTTTCGCCGCTCCGCACCACGAAGATCCCCGCGATTGAAAGGAGAGTGCCGACGCCCGCAATGACCATCGGGAGCACAATCGAGTTGAGGATGAGCCCGGGCTCGGCCATGAAGGAGGCCACGCCGAGGGCAGTCGTGGCGAGGATCGAGCCGCAGTACGATTCGTAGAGGTCGGCGCCCATGCCCGCCACGTCGCCCACGTTGTCGCCCACGTTGTCGGCGATCGCCGCGGGGTTGCGCGGGTCGTCCTCGGGAAGGCCCGCCTCGATCTTGCCGACCAGGTCGGCGCCGACGTCGGCCGCCTTCGTGAAGATCCCCCCGCCGACGCGGGCGAAGAGGGCCTGCGTGCTCGCCCCCATGCCGAAGCAGAGGATCGTGACCGTCGTCTCAACGAGGCCGAGCTTCACGATATTGTTGAGCACGTAGAACCATATGCAGATGTCGAAGAGGCCGAGCCCGACGCAGACGAGCCCCATGACCGCGCCGCTCCTGAACGCGATCTGAAGGGCGCTGTTGAGCGAGGTGCGAGCGGCGTGGGCCGTGCGGGCGCTCGCGTAGGTCGCCGTCTTCATGCCGATAAAACCGCAGAATCCGGAGAAGAAACCGCCCGTCAGGAACGCGAACGGCACCCACTTAGATTGGACATTCAGGCCAAAGGCGAGGAAGGCAAAGAACATGCTCGCGACGATGAAGCACCAGAACACCACCTTGTATTGCTGCCGCAGGTACGCCCGGGCGCCCGAGCGGACATACGAGGCGATCTCCTTCATCCGGTCGGTCCCCTCTGAGGCCTTGATCATTGAATGATAGAAAAACCACGCGGTGACGAGCGCCGCGACTGACGCGAGCGGCGCGATGAGCCAGATCAACGGAACTTGCTGCGCGGGAACCTGTACTGCTCCATCAGGCTGCGCCGATACGGCAATCGGAAGGAGAATGTTTACCAGCACTGCGGCACTGCTCTTAAATCGACTCATACTCTTGCCTCCTATGGCATAAAAAGGGTGATATTGTCCACTTTGCCCCCGTGCGTGTCAATAAAAAAGCGCCTTGCCGCGCCGCTGCCAGCCCCACCTGGTGCCGCCTACGAGGTGGAACGGTCATCAGACGAGAGTTTCCTTACGAGCCCCACGATCTCGCCGGCGTTCCTGGCATGCCCGTCGGCGCCTATCTTCCTGGCATAGGCCGCGGTGACAACCGCCCCTCCCACCATGACCTTCTGCCGCATCCCCCTCTTCCTGAGCTCGGCAATGACCACCTCCATCTGCCGCATCGTGGTCGTCATGAGGGCCGAAAGGCCGATGATGTCGGCGACGGAATGTGCCGCGGCATCGGCGATGGCCTCCGCCGGGACGTTCCTGCCGAGGTCGACGATCTCGTAGCCGTAATTTTCGAGGACAGTACAGCAGATGTTCTTCCCAATGTCGTGCACGTCCCCGAGCACCGTGGCCATCACGATTTTCCCCCGCGATGGCATCGGCTCGCCGCGCATCGCGCGGCGCAATCGCGCGAAGGCATGCTGCACCGCCTCCGAGGCAAGAATCATCTGGGGCAGGAAGAGCTGCTTCCTCTCGAAGCGCCTTCCTACCTCTTCCAGCGCGGGGGCGATCATGCCGATATTGATATCGAGGGGTTTTATCCCGCGGGCCAACGCCGCCTCCACAAGCGGTATCACTCCCTCGCGGTCTCCCGCGAGGATGGCGGCAAAGATGTCATCCTTGAGCGACCGCGGGGTCGCTCTCTTCTCCGCAGGCCGCGCGGCGGCCGGGGCGCGGAGCCCCGCGATAAACTCCTTCGCCCCACGGTCGGCAAGCGAGAGGACCCGCCCCGCGCGAAGGCTCTCCATCACGCGCACATCGGAGGGATTCATGATCACCGCGTCCAGGCCGCACCCCATCGCCATGGCAAGAAACGCGGCGTTCACCACGCTCCGCTCGGGCAAGCCGTAGGAGACATTGCTCAAGCCCATCACCGTTTGGTAGCCGCGCGACTTCAGAAGGCGCAGCGTCTCGAGCGTCACCCGCACCTGTTCGGGAGAGGCGGAGGCGGCCATCACCAGCGGGTCGATAAGGATATCCTCCGGCCTGATCCCCATCCTGAGGGCGCTCGCTCTGACCTCCTCGGCACAGCGCACGCGCTTCTCGGCCGTATCCGGTATCCCCTTCCCCGAAAGGGGGAGCACGATGATCGCCGCGCCGTAGGCGCGCGCGAGGGTGAGCAACCGGGACAGGCGCTCCTTCTCCGCGGGGATCGAGTTGATGAGCGCGCGCCCCTCGCACTCGCGCAACCCCGCCTCCACCGCGTCGGGGTTCTGGGAATCGATCACGAGCGGAAGATCAACACTCCGCTGCACGAGCCGGACCACCCGCTCCATGAGGTTCGCCTCGGACACGGTCGCACCGAGCGACTCCGTGTGGGCACCGGCGTTTAAATCAAGGAGATGGGCGCCCGATTCCGCCTGCGCCTGCGCGGCCTCCCGCACGGGGGCGGTGTCGTCGCCAAGCAGCGCGCGCGCGAACGCCTTGCGCACGCTCAGGTTGATCCGTTCGCCGATTACGAGCGGGGCGCGTTCCCCCTCCAGCGACACCATGCGCGTGCGGCTGCACAGCCGCAGCACCGGCGCAACATCCCTCTTCCCGGGCCTCTTGCGCGCCACCGCGGTCGCCATCGCCCGTATGTGCGCGGGGGTGGTGCCGCAGCACCCGCCGATGATGCCGACGCCGAGCGCGGCGAACCGCGCCGCGAAGGATGCCATCGCCGCGGGCGACTTCCTGAAGACCGTCACGCCGTCCACGAGTTCAGGCAGGCCCGCGTTCGGCATGACCGAAAGGGGCATCCTGGACACCGCCGCCATCGCCTTGATAATCGGCAGGAGCTCCTCCGGCCCAAGGCTGCAGTTCGCCCCCACGGCAGCGGCCCCGATGGCGGCGAGCACGACGGCGGCGACATCCGGAGGGGTGCCGGTGAGCGTGCGCCCACCCTCGCCGAACGTCATGTGCGCGACCACGGGGATTCCCGACACTTCGCGCGCGGCGATGAGGGCCGCCTTCGCCTCCTTGAGATCGGAGACCGTCTCTATGAAGAGCAGGTCCACGCCCCCGTGCGCCAGGGCGCGCATTTGCTCGCGGTACGCCTCGACCGCGGCTGGGAATGTAAGATCCCCCAGCGGGGCAAGTTGTTTCCCCAGCGGGCCCACGGACCCTGCGACATAGACCCGCCCGCGCGAGGCCTTGCGCGCGAGCCGGGCGGCTTCGCGGTTGATCCGCTCAACCTCTCCCTGCAACCCGTATTCGGCGAGCTTGTACCTGTTCGCACCAAAGGTGTTTGTCTCTATAATATCGGCGCCGGCCTCCATGTACTGGGCGTGGACGCCCAGTACGAGCTCCGCCCGCGAGAGGACCGCCTCCTCGGGGCA
Source organism: Candidatus Auribacterota bacterium (assembly GCA_026391995.1). Lineage (GTDB taxonomy): Bacteria > Auribacterota > Tritonobacteria > UBA1439 > UBA1439 > JAPLCW01. Next base: position 3,370 of record JAPLCY010000049.1, on the reverse strand, counting down.
CGCCCCCGCGGGAAGCCCCCCCGCCTGGAGCATGGTGCCCATCGCCCCGTCGCAAATCAGCACGTGATCCTTAAGCGCCTCAAGCACCGGTTTCATTATACGTATATCCGTAAAAACCTGTTACGGTCAGCTCAATCTTCGATTACATCCTTTAACTTTTAACCGCAGATTACGCGGATTGAACAAACTCCTTCCAGCCAATAACAGCGGTGATCGATTTCTCAGGCGCGAGGATATTCTGTTCGTTCACGCTCAGCCCGATCCGCCCTGCGCCCAGCGCCTCGAGAACGCCCCGCTGCGCATCCAGCGCCCAATCGCCGTACCCGGGACTGAATCGGCGCGTGGGTGCGCGCCCCTCGCGCGCATGGCGCCCGCCGAGCGCGGCGCAGAGTCTCTCCACGCACGCCTCCGCGGCCTCGGAGGCGAAGGCGTCCAGGATCATCGCCTCGGTCATGCGCCCGGCGGCCATAAAATGCTCAATCTCGCGCGTGACCGCCGGGCCGACCGTCAATGCCATGAGCGTCGCCTCCCCGCATGAGCGCAGGAGGGATGCCACGTCGCGGCTCAGCACGCGAAACGCCGTACCGGTAAATGAGACCTCGATGTCGCCGCAGTGTGCAACATCCACCGTGGCATGCACCGCGGCGGGCGCAAGGTACTGCCGACCGGCCGCGCATACCGAGTCGAGCAGTTCGCGAACCTTCCCCAGCCGGCCCTCATCCCGCGCGCTCACCTGGAGCCGTCGCAGGACCAGGGCACGCAGAACCTCGAACTCGATCCCTCCTTCCACGACCGCATTCTGGATCACGCCGCCAGCAACCATAACAGCCCCATGACGATGCAATAGCACCCGAACCAGGGGAGTCGCCCCCCGGAGACGAGGCGGATCAGGGCGCCTATCGCCGCGTAGCCGCTTACACATGCGGCAATTGCGGCGATGAGAAGATTCCCCCACCCGGCCCCCGCCGCGGCGGCGCCGATTCCCTGTAGTTCGAGGAGGGTCGCGCCGAGTACCGCGGGGATTGAGAGCAGGAAGGCGAACTCGACGGCGCGCTCCCCCTTCACACCTGCCATCACCCCCGCCCCGACGGTCATCCCCGAACGCGATATCCCGGGGAGAATGGCGAATGCCTGGGCCACACCGATGCCGAGGGCGCTCCCCCATCCGACCTCTCCCTTCGCCGGCTTCCTGAATCCGGTGAGGAGGAGAAATAAACCGCAGAGGATCAGCGATAGTGCAATGTGCCGCACATCGTGAAATATGGCTTCAACCCTGTCGTGCACGCCTGCACCGATGAGTACCACGGGCAGCGTGGCGAGCATGAGCATCCCTATGGCGCGCTGCGCCGCGGGATCCCGCAGATTGGCAAGGAGCCACACCCAGCGGGTGCGGAAAAAGAACAGCGTCGCGCAGAGGGTGCCGAGGTGCAGCACCACCTCGAACCCGACCCCCTCCGCCCTGATCCCGAGAATGCGCTCGGCAAAGGCAAGGTGGGCGGAGCTCGAGACCGGCAGGCACTCGGTGATCCCCTGGACCACCCCGATCAGCACAGCACTCCACCAGGACATCATCCCCCCGTAACACTCAGGCGGCCCGGCCGCGGTACCACTCGACAAAGCGCGCGACCCCCTGCTCAATTCCCGTCCGCGGATTATAGCCGAGCTGCCGCCTCGCCTTTTGTATGTCCGCGTAGGTCACGGAGACATCGCCGGCTTGGGGGGGGAGCCGCCTGACGACCGCGCGCGCGCCGCACGCCGCTTCAATGATCCGTATGAGATCCCTGAGCTCCACCGTGGTCGATTCCCCGAGGTTAAAAATCTCGAAGGGGAACGGCCGCTCGATGGCCTTCAGGATTCCATCAATGATATCGTCCACAAATGTGTAATCCCTGCGGCTCGATCCGTCACCGTACACCTCTATCGGCTCCCCGTTGATGATCTTCCCGGTGAAACGGTGGATCGCCATCTCCGGGCGCTGGCGGGGACCATAGACGGTGAAGAAGCGGAGACAGGTGATATTCATGGCGCAGAGGCAGTGGTAGGTGTAGCAGAGCAGCTCGCCGGCGCGCTTCGTCGCCGAGTAGGGCGAGATCGGGCGATCCGCGCGGTCGTCCTCGGAAAATGGGATCGCGCTGCTGTCCCCGTACACGGAGGAGGATGAGCCGAACACAAAATTGCGTATTCCCCGCTCCCGCGCGTACTCGAGGAGGTTGAGCGTCCCTCCGCAGTTGACCTCCTCGTAGAGGAGGGGGGTCTTGATCGATTCGCGCACCCCGGCGCGGGCGGCGAGGTGGACCACGGAGTCGATTGTGTGGCGCCTGCCGAGTTCACCCAGCAGCGCGCGATCGCGTATGTCCCCCTCAATGAGGGTAAACGCCCCGTGCCTCGCCGCCGTGGAAATATTCTTCCTCTTGATCGCGGGGTCGTAGGCATCGTTGAAATCGTCAAGGCAGACGACTTCATCCCCCCTGTCGAGGAGCCGCTCGACAAGATGGGAGCCGATGAATCCCGCCCCGCCGGTCACGAGTAGCTTCATAAATCCCAAACCTGCCATGTGGTAGGCAAGTCCCAAACTTGCCCGCCGGAGGCGGGTCCCAAATCCCAACAAAATAAAAAATGTTTCATATGTGCATTCCCGGCTTCAGGCTGCGGGTATAGTAACACAATGCCATTCACACAGGCAAGGAGGCGGGTTGCCCGAAACGGCTGATACAGTTCATGCATTCTCGGACTGACACTTAGTCCAGCGCAATAGCACTTGACGCGCCCCCCCTCGTGCCCTACCATAGGCCCCAGCACAGAAGGATAAGCGCCGCGGGGGTCAAACCTTAACAATTAACAATTCCAAAAGCTGTTGTACGTGTCCCATCCGGCGCAATTGTTAATTGTTAAGGTTTGACCCCGCAACAGGACACCTCACATCACTCGTTCTCCGGGGTGAGAGAAGCTGATGGCAGTCATCACGAAGCCCTTCGCTCCCGCGGAGGGTTTTTTGTTTTCCCGCCTGGCGCGGGAAGGGCAGTGCCTGGACCATGAAAAGGATCGCTTTCCTCGCCGTGTGCACAGGGGCCGTGTGGATCGTGCTGGTAGTCTCCCGGCACGCACTCCGGATGCCACCCGTTCCCTCCTCACCCGGCATCGCGCGGGCCAATGGAGACCAGGGCCGCGGGACACGCATCGCACATCCGCCGCGCGCCTCCGCGCGCCACTCCGCCCCCGCACCCGAGCCGGGGGTTCCGCAGCCTTCCCCCGTGCCGCCCTCGCCGGCGCCCCGTTCCAGCCCTCCCGCCCCGACCCCTCAACCGGCATCGGGACCGGCGGCTTCTCCCTCTCCGGCTCCTGATCCGGCGTCTGATGATGATGAATTATC
>JAPLCY010000097.1 GCA_026391995.1 Candidatus Auribacterota bacterium | reverse complement strand
GACGAGGCCGGCGTCGCGGAGAATTGATAAGTGCCTCGACACACTGGGTTGGGCGATGCCCATTATTGCTGTTATCTCACATACGCAGAGCCGCCTCACCTCGAGCATCTTGAGTATCCGTATCCTGTTACGGTCTGCAAGCGACTTGAAAATCTTCTCTATATTTCTCATAGATATATCTATATTTCGCTATATACTACAACACCCCCGGCCGGCATTCAACAACAAAATAATGCTCATGGACAACGGATCATGGGAAGGCGGCTGCGCCCTCACCACCTATATGAATCCGTCGTGGCGCCCTGAAGGCGCCTCACCGCCAGGGAGGCATCGGGGTGTGCGTTTCGGTATGGGCCCGTCCCATCCGCCTCGCTATAGGATGGCCGGGCAATCACGAGGTCAGATATATCTCTTTCGCGTGAATATGAGTGCAGTGATCAAGTAACAGAACGCCGCAAAGAGGAGGGCGTAGCCGAGAATATACCCCAGGTACGCCCAGTCGCCAGCGAAGACACGGTAGCTCAGATGCACCCCTTTCAGCTTGTCGGCGAAAGGAGCATAAGAGGGAATGATCATATAACAGCATGCCAGGAGTTGTTGGATTAGCTGCGATATAAAACGCCGCGTCGGACTCGTCATCCCCTGCATGGCTCCCATGGTAATGATCATGAGCCAGTAAAACATCTTTTCCTGAATCACTATTATTATCATGACCGCCACGGCGGGATGCAGAAACGCGGTAAGGAGAATACCCCATGAAAATGCCACGGTGCTCTGGGCAATGCCCTCGAGGGCAACGAAGATGATTCCCATTTGAAAAGGTATCTTCCACGCAATCGAGAGGCTTGTCGCGATGACTACACCCAGCAGCTCCAGGCAGGAACAGACGAGCGCGGTGGAAATAAAAACCGATAGCACCCACCACTCCGGCGGGCATGGCTTCGTGAGCACCATCTTTATGCACCGGCTGCTGGTATGATAGTGCATGGTGAGAATCGCCAGGGCCAATCCCACTATCATGGTGAAAGTGCCTATATCCTTCTGAATACTCCTGATCAGTCCAAATCTCGTCTCCGGGCTCTTCAAGATGATTGATGGAATAAGCGTAACAGAGAGTATGATAAGGACAAACAGGCCAATAACCCTGATGAGCCTGTTCCTCCAGAAAAATGTAATCTGCAATTTGATGTGTTCAATCAGCTGCCGGGGCATTACGTACTCCTTTGAGGACATCCATAAATATCTCTTCTAGGGTGTTTTTCTTCAGTGAGCACTCATACACCGCGAGCCCCTTTCCCTGTGCAAAAGATAAGAAATTCGAGAGCATTCCAGAGGGGAGAGTTCCCCGTATCACCCCGTCCTCACTGCGTTCGACAACAACATATTCAGGCACATCCGCACACGCACCGAACTCCACGCTATAGAGATTACGATCCAACTGCATTAGTTTTCTCAGCTCATCCTGGACCAGGACCCTGCCATGGTCCATGATAGCGACATGGTCGCTGACCATCTCCACCTCCGAGAGTATGTGTGAATTAATTATGATGGTCGTGCCCCCCCGGTGCATCTGCATGAGGATGTCCCTGAACTCTTTTGTGGCGATAGGGTCAAGCCCCCTTGTCGGCTCGTCCAGGAAGAGGAGGTCGCATTCCTTCAAAATAGATGCGGCGATACCCGCCTTCTGCTTCATCCCCTTTGAGCATTTGCCCAGAAGCAGGTCGTTGAACTCCGACAGTCCCACCAGTTCCATAACCTCCCTGACCCTGCGCTGGGGAATCGCTTCTCTGTAGAGCGAGCCGTAATAGCGGATCGCCTCTTCAACCGTGAGATACAGATGATAGTGCGGCTCCTCAGGGAGGTAGGCAATCCGATCGAACTGAGGAGACCCCATTGCGGGTCTCTGGCCAAACAGAGAGACGGAACCCCTGTCAGGCTGTATCAGACCCAGGAAACAATATAATGCCGTGGATTTTCCAGCGCCGTTTGGGCCCAGCAGCGCAAAGAAATCGCCAGGTTGTACCTGGAGATTGAAGCCATCCAGGGCGCGAATTTTCTCTCGCCTGCATCCCCTCGAAAATTGAACGGTCACATCGCGTGCTTCGAGTATCATTCCTTCACCACGCTGTATTTGCGGCTCAACTCCTGTATAACCATCTTATCGTCTTTCTCTTCCTGAACAGCCTGAACAAGGTCCTTTTTCATCCGAGTGGCTACGGGGCAGCTACACATGGCGAGCCTCCTCCCGCGTCCGCAGGGACAATATATCTTCTCTGCTATTTCAGCCGCGCGGCCGTGGAGTTGCGTGCCACCCTGCGTGAGCAGGCCCAGATACGTCTCATGGCGTTGTCCCGCGATATATTCCTCCCGTCCGATCCCCTCCCCCCGCCGGATGTCGGATAAGAGCGGTGAGAGCATATGCTCAAAAAAGACATCGGCATTGCTGATGGCGCCTGTCTCATAGAGGGCGATCTTGCCCTTAGGATCTATGAGCAGCGTGGTGGGATACGAGTCAACGCCGTACTTCCGCCTAATGGCGCCCCCGGAATCGACGCCGACGGGAAACGCAACCTTTTGCGCGCCGACAAATTCGCTTACCTGGCCTTCGTCGTCATCGCCGCTGATGCCGAGCAACACGACTGGATCATTCCTGTGGTTGAGCGCAAATTTGCTGAGCTCGGGCATCTCCGACTTGCATGGGCGGCACCAGGTGGCGAAGAAGTTCAGGATGACAATCTTATTCCCCGCCGCGTCGGCAAGGCGGAATGTGCCGCCGTTGATCAACCCCAGCTCGAAGTCCGGCGCGTATTTGCCACGCCATCGCAAATGCCTCCGCGCCTTCTTCGAAAACCTATTGATCATCGAGCTATCCGGCATCTCCTTCGATGCCTGGTGGATGCCCACCAGGCCGATCGCCAGGAGCAGCGAGACAAGCACGGTAGCGCGTGTAGTCATAAGCCCCTCACATCGCCCTCAGATAGACGAATCTCAGGATGAAGAGAGCCGCCAGCAGGTACACAAGCCATACTATCTCCCTATGATGACCCTCTCTCCCGCGTTAAGTTCCGAGTTGCTTGGGCTCTGCATAATCTCATCTCATGATGCACGTATTGTAGGCAACTTGTTCCAGTGGTGCAATTGTTAATGCAAAAAAATCGCGGGGCGCAGATCGGGCACACTGAAGTGTGCCCTACAATAAATGAGGGGGAGAGTTAAATCCCCCCCCTGCGGATACGGCAACACGCTTGGATCTTAACCGCACAGATGTTCCAGAAGTATCTTGACCCCTATCGCAACCAATATGAGCCCGCCGGCGATCTCCGCGCGCTTGCCGAAGAGGCGGCCCGCCAGGGGGCCGATGCGCATGCCAATAGCGGTCATGAGAAATGCGACGATCCCGATCACAACCGAGGGAAGCATAATTTCGACTTTGATGAGACTCAGGCTCAACCCGACGGCGAGAGCGTCGATGCTGGTCGCAATGGAGAGAATCAGCAGCGAGACGCCTGTTGTCGGATCAGACTCGCCCTCGTCATCTTCATGGCCTACAATCGCGGACTCGCGGATCATCTTGCCCCCGATAAACACGAGCAGGGCGAAGGCGATCCAGTGATCAAAGCCCCGGATATATGACATGAGTCCCCGGCCAGCGAGCCATCCGATGACCGGCATCATGAACTGGAAAAGGCCGAAACTGAACGCAAGCCTGAGAGTCTGCCGATGAGAAGGGTTCTTCAGGGACAGGGCGATCGCCATTGACACTGCGAATGCGTCCATGGCGAGCGCGAAGGCGATGGCGAAAAGCACAATGGTGTTCATCTTATGGATAAATGCGCCGATGGTATCACGGCTCTACCCTGGTGTACAGTATCCACCCCTGAGGCCCGAGTTCTCCCCGGCGCCGGTACAGTTTTTTGATGAGCTCGTAAAACGAATCTCCACTGGGGAGCGGCTCGTACCCCCGGTCCCGGAGATGCCATCCGCGTCTCGCATCCTCGTCCAGAGGAGGGACAATACCCGACCCCGCGGAAGCGTCTATCACGCACCGCGGCGGCGATGTTTCAAGTTCCCTGACAAACGATTTGACGAGCCCGGCGTCGGTGTATCCGCGCGTGAGGAGCGGATAGGCAAACGAGAATCGCGTCGGGGAGGCCCTGCCCGAGAGAAAATTCACCGACGGTTCCGCCCCCCACACCAGGACGGTGTCGCGCGAACGCGTCGAGGCGCGCAGGTACGCGACCGAGGCGGTGCGGGAGTGCGCCGCTTCGGCGACCGGCACCGTGCGTAGCTGATGTATAACCGTCTTGAGCGGTAGCATGGCAAATATGAGGAAAATGACACCAAGGAATATATCTCGCCGGGCGGGAGATGCCGGAAATCCGCCGCGGTCGAACCGCGCGCGGATATCATATACGGCCAGCGCCGCCAGCGCCCCGCACACCGGGAGCCACGAGATATAGTAATGGCGATACGGCCTGCCCGAGGTCGTACTCAGCAGAAGCTCGACCGGCGCGGCGACGAGCAGGAACCGGCTGAATCGATCCACGGCCGTCCCGCCCCCTCCACTCCTCCGCCATCCCACTGCCCCACAGAGCCAGCCGGTGAGCGCCAGAATCGTCACCCCCGGAGGAGTGAGCACCCTGATTCCTGCGGCGAGCGCCGCACGGCGCTCGGTCCACGGCACGGCCGAGTAGGCGAGGTTATACCGCATGAGCGCATCCCACATGCAGCCAAGCGCGTCATTGAGAGCGAAATAACCGAGGACGGGCGTCGCCACTGCCGCACACCCGGCGAGCACAGCCGCCGCGCGGGCCGCCCGTTCACGGCGGCTGACGCCCTCCGTGAAAACAGCACAACAGGCGGCAATGAGCGGTGTGCCTCCCAGGTTCGGCCTGAATAACATCGCCGCGCCGGCGATGCAGCCGATCGCAAAGGCCCCGCCCCGCGTCCCGCGGCCGAGACAGAAGCGCGAATACAGGCAGAGCGCCCCCCACTGGAGCGGCAGCGCGTACTCCTCCGTGAGGTTCCCCCCATCCAGGACAAGGGGAAGACCCAGGAGCCATACCGCCGTGCCGAATGTTGCCGGAAACGGACCGAAAATGGGTTTGCAGGCTGCGTAGCCGAGGACACCGGCGCAGCCGAGGAAGAGGCACTCGATGACGCTCACCCCCCACACCGAACCGCGGCCGATACACAAGCCAAGGGCGTTCAGGAAATAGAGGAGCGGCCCCTTGTGGTCCCACACGTCGCGATAGAGTACGCCTCCCTCGATAATCCTCCAGCCGGCGTAAAGCGCGCCGCCCGAGTCCCGCGTAGGATAGTTTCTGAAGACCAGGAGCGGGGGGAGGAGCACAAGGATTGCGAGCAGGATACAGAGAATCAGCAGCCCCCGGGAAGATGACCTGCCAGGTGCGCAGCCCTTCATGGAACCCCATGTTACCAGACCGGTATGCATCAGCACTGCTCCCGGGGACTCTCCCGGCGGCGCTCCCCTCATCGCCGCCGGCTGAAGAGATACTCCGTGTTGGCCTCGCCCGTCGCCAGATTCACCAGCTCGAGATTGAGCCTTTCCCTGCAGAATCTCACAACCTCTTCGATTTTCGCGTCCTCATACGGCCAGCCGCCGAGCCAATCGCGCATGTCGGTGAGATAGGACATCCCGCGATTGTCTTTATACGTTCTGATAAAGCGCAGCGGGCTTTTTCCCCGGAGGAGCAGCGGCAGACAGGTATGCCGGATTAGATAGCGCAATTCCATGAGCCTCTTGCGCGGCGGGGAGACGTGATTGTATTTCTGCTTGACCATGACCCAGTAGCCGGAGCTGGACGTCGTGGTGTAGAGCGCCATGTACAGCACCCCCCGGGCATTCATCAGTCCGGCAGCGCGCTCGATTGCCGCCCACATATGCCCCGTATGATGCAGCACGCCCCACGAATAGACGATATCGGCTCTATCGAGCCCGCCGACAAAGGTCTCGTCAAGGATGGAGCCGTGAAGCACCGTCCATGAGGCCGGCGCGCCTCGCGCCGCCCTGAGCATCTCGGTTGTCTTCACCGAGTCGGGATCTATGTCAAAACTGACCACCCGGGCGGCTCCCGCGTCGAACGCGGCGAGAGAGGAGAGCCCGCTGCCGCATCCCGCGTCCAGAAAGTACTTCCCCCGCAGATCAGGCACCCCCAGGAACTCCAGGATGTGCCTCCCGGCAATGCGGACCCGCCCGGCGTCAATCGACCCCTTCGCGAAATCCGCCCAGTTCCTGCCAAAGCTGAATGAATGTCCGCCTGTCCCCATCGGTCATCTCCTCCCGGCAACACACGCGCGCAGCATGCCCGCCGCCTCGCGCAGCTCTTCGATCCTCATCAGCGCCGCGCACAGGATATAAGCGAGTATTCCTCCCCCTGCGGCAAATGTGGTTCTCAGAAGCAGTGACGCGCGCGTGCCTGATCCCACGACGTCCGGCGCGGCGCGCATGATGAGAAACGTGACCGCCGCCATCGCCAGCGTCGCGGCGGCGATCTTCCGGATCCCCCGCCATACGTATTCCGCGTGCAGCGCGCCGACTCGTCGGCGCAGCGCCGCCAGGAGGGCGCACATCATGACAAGTTGGGCAACCGATGTCGCGAGCGCGATCCCCGCCGCGGGGGGGGCAATCAACCTCACCAGCAGGAGGTTGAATACGATATTCAACCCCATGCCGAGCAGCGCCACCGCCGCCAGGGGGCGCATCTCCTGAAGGGCGAGAAACGCCCTGACAGCGATGATCGCAACCGTATAGAAGATGAGCTGGAGGACATAGGCGGAAAAAATCGCCGCGGTCAGATTGCTTGCCGTGAGGTCAAACGCCCCGCGCTGGAAGAGGAGCTCGATGAGGGGCCTCGCCAGCAGCACGAGGAGGGCGGTGAGCGGGATGAAGATCGCCGCAGACAACCGGATGCTCCTCGCGAACGATCGCGTCATCTCATCACTCCTCCCCCCGGCCGCCTGCGCGGAGAAAAACGGGTAGACCGCGGTCGCCAGCGCACCGGTGAAGATCACGATCGGCACCTGGACCATCTTCCCCGCGTAACCCAGCGCCGCGACGCTGCCCGGGGCGCAGAAATAGGACGCCATGACCATATCGACGGCGCCATTCACCTGTCCGGCCACTATGGCGATGAAGTAGATGCCCGCCCCGCGGAGCATCTGCCGGATCATCGGGTCGTCCAGATCGAAGGACCAGCAATGCCGGTAGCCGTATCGCGACGTGATGGGGATGAGAAACACGCACTGCGCCAGGAGCCCCACGCAGAGCCCGCCGGCAAGGGCATCGATGCCCGCGTACGGGCTCAGAAGCGTCACGCCGAGGATGGAACCGATCGTCACGTACATCTGAGAGCAGGCCGGCCAGAAGAAATGCTGTTGCGCATTGAGCACGCCGGTGAGGGCCCCGATCCCTCCGCTCAGTATGACCGTGACCGAAAGGAGCCGCAACAGCCGCGTGGCGCAGGCGGCCGTCCCTGGCGCGAATCCGCGGAATCCCCAGTGGATCAGCGCGGGCGCGCAAATGTAGAGAACGCACGACGACAACGCCAGGATGGCGAGGAGCCAGTTGATCGTGGACGCGGCGATACGCCGCGCCCGGCCGGGATCGGCGATCCGGCATCGCACAAATGCGGGGATAAACACGGCGCTGAAGGTGGAGAGCAACACATTATTGATGAGGGTCGGGACGGTCAGCGCCGCCTGGTAGGCGTCCATCGCCGCTGAAACGCCGAAATAGGCGGCTACCACCATCTCCTTGAGCAACGCCAGCAGGTAGCCGGCCCCGCTTACGAGGATCAGGAGCGATGATACCGCGGCGATTCTTCGGTCGGCATCCATACGGCCGGTCGCATCCATCAGGAGAGAATCTCGTCGATAATCCGGGCCATGACAAAGTCGTTCCGGGTGAGCCCGCCCGCGGCATGCGTCGTGAGCGTGAAACGCAGCTTGTTATAGGCGAGCAGGATCGCGGGGTGGTGCCCCTGCTCCTCCGCCATCGCGGCAACAAGATTGAGCGCGTAATTCGCCTCGCGGGAGTCCTTGAAGCGGAATTCCCTGGTAATCTTCACGCCGTCCACAACCTGCCATGCGGGGATGGCCGCGCACTGGCGCGAAACCTCGTCCTCACCGAGGGCCGGCACGCCCCCCTCGCACGGGGCACAGCGCGACAGTAGATCTTCCACCGGCGCGGCCGCGACGCGCAGGGCGGCCTCGACTGCCTTGAGAGCGGCATCGTAGTCCGGGGGTTGCGTGAGTTCGCTCACAAGCTGGACATACCGGAGCGCGTCATAGCGGTCCAGAACAAGGACCGCGCGGGCGAGGAGGTTGAGCTCCTTGATGAGGAGGCCGTAGTTGATTCCGAATGTTGAATATCTGTAATCGGAGAGCACGGTGACATCCTTGATCCTGTTCATCTCGCAAAAGCGTTTCTGCGCGAATGGCAGATCCTTGCTGATACCGATCACCGACACGCCCGCCCCGAGCGACCCGGCTTTCGTGTTGAACGCCTTGAGCTGCAGGTCGCACACGGGGGTGTCGAGCGAGGGGAACGAGGTGATGACTTTTGTCCTGCCGGTGAAATCGCTTAAGCCCGCCTCCTTCAACTCGCCGTTGACCACCCTGAACGCGGGCGCCCGCATGCCGATACGCAGCGCCCTCCCCATCAGCGTGAGCGGGGACCCTTTGAAGGTAATTTTTCTTTCCATATACTGTTTCTCCCCCATGCGGTTCTTTTCCGTTTCGTGTGGATGAGATACATTCTCCTCCCCGTTGAGGGGGCGGGAATCTAAAAGTATCACACTACGCGGAAGAAAACCGGACAAGTATAGTATATCCGATGGAAGCTCGGAAACACTTGTTCAAGATCATTTCCTGGAAATGGGGATAGTCGAGTACAATCTCGCCCGTCGCATCCCGCTACAACTTGAGGTCACAATTTGTGACTTCAAGTTGGAAAACTCCCACGCATCCATTTATCTCACGCAAATTGGTTCAGAGAAACATTGAAGCTTTTAAAGGCTTACATCGGTTCTGTTTGTCGCTTTTCCCGGTGGTTATAATGGTTGCTTTTGAGTGACCGATGACAGAGGGGTTTGGCAAGGTTTTAAATCGTTCGCAAACTCTAGATTCCGCTTCTGGCAAGGGTGGATGATATACAGAGACATCATCCCCTACAATTGAGCACGAGCTGTGAGATCGTTGCGATGAACCGTCATCTCTTCACGTGCTGATGATGAGGAGCTCCTCTTTGGATACCGCACTGCGCCGGCGCTGGTGGCGGATCTGGTGCAACAATTCTTTCAACATCTCTTGATCCTCAGACTCTCCTCTCTTTTCCTCAATCTTGTCCTGAAGCTGAACTTCGATTGATTCCACGCTCATGCCTGAATTGACCGTAATCAGATATCGGGCGGGGGCGATCTCGATCAGGCGTAGCCCCTCGATGCTCTTCAACACCGCGCTATCGGTCACGACGATCAGCCCGCGATGCGGGGCTACTTCCACGATCTCCACCGCCTTCCTGTCGCGAAGCCGCCTGCCCACCGCATCCGCGAGCTTGGCGATCGCCCGCGCGCGATCGGGATCGACCTCCTTGAGAATATCGAGAACCCGCACGGGGAGCGTCATTGTCACGGGACGCCGATCTTCCGGAAATTTCGGAGGTCTTCCCGCTGAGCGTACTTTTTTTATTGTATTCATGGGTAATTATTATGGTAATATTACCAAAACTTGGATAATTTCAACATTAAAATTAATTAC
>JAPLCY010000363.1 GCA_026391995.1 Candidatus Auribacterota bacterium | reverse complement strand
GAATGCCGTGGGCGTCGCCACGGGCCTCGCATCGTGCGGCTTCATCCCCGGGGTGTATTCGATCGCGACCTTCGCCTCCCTGCGCCCCTACGAGCAGATCCGCAACGGCCCTGCCCTCCATCGCCTTCCCGTGCGTATCGTCGGTATCGGCGGCGGATTCGAATACGGGCACGCGGGCCTGACTCACGCCGCGCTCGAAGATATCGGCATCATGCGCGGTCAGCCGAGAATCACCGTGATCGCCCCCGCCGACCGGGCTCAGACCGCCGCGGCAATTCGCGCCACCTACGACCTGCCGGGCCCGATCTACTACCGACTAGGGAAGAGCGGCGCCTACCACGTGCCCCATCTTGACGGGCGATTCACCCTCGGCAGGTGCGAGGTGGTGCGGGAGGGAACGGATATCCTTTTGATCGCCATGGGAGGGATTTCCATCGAGGCATGTATCGCCGCAGAGCAGCTTGCCTTATCAGGCATCGCCGCAACAGTGGCGATCGTGTCGTCATTTAATCCCGCGCCGGAAGATGATCTCGCGGCGCTCCTCATCCGCTTCCCGCTCGCTCTCACCGTCGAGGCTCATTACGTTGTCGGTGCCCTCGGCTCATTCGTCGCCGAGCTCGTCGCGGAACGAGCCATACGTTGCAGGGTGGTGCGCTGCGGCGTGCAGGCCATGCCGGATGGCGTTGGAGGAGGTGCGCAGTACCTGTATCGCATGCACGGGCTTTCCGGCGAACAGATCGCCGCAACCGCACAACGTGCGCTTGATGAGCTTCGTGCAACGTCCCCAGGGAGGGGTTGAGACATGAACCACGCGCACCCGCGAAAAAAGATCAGCGCCATCATCGCCTGCTACCGTGATGCGCCCGCGATCCCGCTCATGCACCAGCGACTCACCGCGGTATTCACCAGGATCGGCGTGGATTACGAGATCATCTTCGTGAACGACGCAAGCCCCGACAATGCGCGTGAGGTCCTCGCGGGGCTCGCCGCGGGCGATCGCCACGTCATCGTCATCAACCACACACGGAACTTCGGTTCTCAGAACGCGTTTACCAGCGGGATGAAGATCACCTCGGGCGACGCGGTGGTACTGCTGGACGGCGATCTCCAGGATCCGCCGGAACTCATAGAATCGTTTTATCAGAAGTGGGAGGAAGGTTATGACGTGGTGTACGGCGTCCGGGTCACGCGCGTGGCGACCCGATTTCTGAGGATTGCTTACAAGGCATTCTACCGCCTCTTCCGCGCGGCCTCGTACGTGCCGATCCCCCTGGACGCGGGGGACTTCTCGCTGATAGACCGGCGCGTGGTCAATGAGATGAATAAACTCCCCGAAAACAACCGCTATCTGCGCGGCCTCCGCACCTGGGTGGGTTTTACACAGACAGGTGTGCCCTACGCGCGCCCCGAGCGCATGTTCGGCCGCACGACGAACTCGCCTATCAAAAATCTCCGGTGGGCGCAACAGGCCATCCTTTCTTTTTCCTATGCCCCCCTCGAGTTAATCACCTGGCTCGCCATCTTCACCATCAGTTGCGCGTGCCTGGGGATATTCATCCAGATCACTCTCCACATCTTCTGCCCCGGTATCGCGCCCCGCGGCTTCACCACACTGATTCTCCTCATCCTCTTTATGGGCGGGATTATCCTGCTTTGCCTGGCTATCATCGGTTCCTATCTTGCGCACATTTATGATGAAGTGAAACGTCGCCCGCCCTACATCGTTGAGAGCTTTTTCAAC
>JAPLCY010000234.1 GCA_026391995.1 Candidatus Auribacterota bacterium | reverse complement strand
GTCGCCGCGTAGAGAAACGCCATGCCGAGAAGGATGAACAGCGAGGCGAGCATCGCCATTGCCATGTACTTATAGCCGGCCTCAAGCTCCTCGCTCCCCAGCCGGAACGCCACGAGCGCCCCGCTGGCGATCGTCGCGAGCTCAAGAAACACGTACAACGCGCACAGGTTGCCCGCCATGAGGACGCCGTTCAGACCCGCGACCATGAGCAAGAAGAGGGTGTCGTACTGCCAGCGCCCGGTGTAGCGCTCCATGTAGTCGATCGAATACAGGGCGGAGAGAAAGGCGATCAGGTTGAGCGGCATGAGCATGAACGCCGAGAGCCCGTCGAGAGCCAGGGGAAGGCCGGGGATCGCCCCCCGCATCGGGAAGGCGTGCTCCACGAAAACACCGCCGCACACGGACAGCGCGGCGCGGACCGACAGGCAGAGGAGGAGGAATGTCACGCATGCGGCGAGCGAAGAGGAGACACGGCGCGATCCCCTCCCCACCAGCGGTGCGAGCAGCGCTCCCAGGAATGCTATGTCGAGTATCAGCGGCAGCATGGTATCCGTGCTATCCCTTCAGGTTCCTGATCTTCCATATATCACAGGTGCCGCACCGTCCCGCGAGCCGGAGCGCCATCGCCACCATGAACAGGGTCATCGCGAGCCCGGTCACGATCCCCCCCATGATCAGGGCATGGGGAAGCCCCTCGATCAAGCCCCCGCGGCAGCCGGCAAGCGCCGCCATGAGGGTGACGGCGTACTGGCAGATCACCATCGCGATGATGATCCTGATGAGATCCCGCTTCACCAGCATGCCGAAGATGCCTATCAATAACAGCCCCAGACAGAACATGTAACCGGCCATGCTATTCCCCCCCGCCTGGCGGGCGTGTCCCGTTTTTTCTCAGGAGGGCAAAAACGCCCGCCGCGGCCGCGACAAGGACGGCGAATTCCCCCAGCCACCCCCCGTGCGCGCCCCCGACCATCGCGCGCACACCAGCGCCCGACCGCGCGAGCTCGCGCAGCGGCACGCGTATGATAATGAAAGCCAGAATTACCAGGACGGCTGCGCCGAACGCCATCCCCCATCCCCGGTCACCCGTCCCCACGCTGCTCTCCCTCCCGGCGGTCACGCGCATCAGGACGGCCGTCAGAAGCAGCGTCGCCACGAGCTGCGCCAGGGCCGGCGCGGGGGCGCGCATGACAAAAAGTGTCACGGCACACACAATGCCCGTGCCACCCAGTCCCAGCGCGGCGGTTCGCAGGTTGCGCGACTGAAGGGCGGCGATCGCCCCGAAAATCATCACGGACACCAGAACACAGATCAGGTCCATATTATATGCGCCGCGCAGGAAAACATTGTCTCCGCGCGGCAGCCGGCTTCTATCGCATCAAGAGATAGAGAAGCATCAATAATCCGGCAAGGCACCAGCCAAGGTACACGGGGAGCGCCCCGTCGTGCATACGGCTGAGCAGCCTTGCGACGCCGAGCGCGACCCTCCTGCCCTGGTCGTAGAGGTCGAACACACGCCCCTCGGCCCGGGCGTACACCCACCCCAGCACCCCCATCTCGCGAATCGTAAGATAAAAGTCAACTCCCGAAAGAGACATCCGGTCATCACCGGCCTCTCCGCCAAGAAACGGATCGGTGCGCCGCACGCGGCCCCGTCGGCCGGCGAGATAAAGCAGCAGGCCGCACGCGATCCCCAGCAATATAAGCCAGGTCGCGAGCGTGGAATCCCAGAGGCCTATGTAGCCGATCGGCGCGCCGACCGCCGGGGCGACGAATCTCCCGACCGCCAGCGAGGCCGCCCGGACGCCGAACACAACGCACAACCCGGCGAGCGCCGCCATCGGCGCCCACATCAGCGCGCCCACCTCGCGCACGCCGGCGATCCGCTGCGCGATTGCGCGCGACGGCGGGCCCAGATACACGGCGTTCAGTATCTTGATAAAGCTGGCGAGCGTGAGGACGCTCCCGAACATCGCCGCGACAAGCCACACGACCCAGAGGCGGCCGCCGGAGGCATTCATCTGGATAATTCCTTGATAGATCATCCACTTGGAGGCAAAGCCGTTGAGCGGCGGGATTCCCGAGATCGCCAGCGAGGAGACGAGCATGGCCGCGAAGGTCATCGGCATCGCACTAGCCAGGCCGCCGAGGTTGTCGAGTTCCGCCGTCCCGCCCCGCTCCTCGACGGCGCCCGCCCCGAGCACCAGGCATGTCTTGTAGATGCAATTATTGAGCATATGGAAGATCGCGCCAGCGATGCCGACCGGGGTGCCGGTCGCGATGCCGAGCACCATGTAGCCGACCTGCGACACGGCGTGATACCCCAGGAGCCGCTTGAGATTGTGCTGGACCATGGCCATCATGACGGCGGCTACGATCGTCGTCGCCCCCACGATCGCGCACAGCAACTGCACGCGATCGCCCACGGCGAAGAGTGTGAGGTGCATCCGCGCCAGAAGATAGATGCCGAGGAGCTTGTCCAGCGACGCGGGGAGTAACGCCGTCACCGGGACCGGCGCGTATTCGGCGCAGTCGGGGATCCAGCTGTGGAGCGGCATCGCCCCCGCTTTCGCGAACGCCGCCACGGCGAGGCAGCAATACGCCGCGACGGCCGCGCCGTGCGAGAGGGGGATCGGCCCCCCGACCGAGGGGAGGGTGAGAAGAATGGACACACCGAGGACCAGGAACGCGTCGGAGCCGCCGCTGAGGGTCGCCTTGTAAGAGGCCGGGCCGGCCGGGAAGTGGGAGGAGAAGGCCTGCCCGGCGACGTAGGCG
>JAPLCY010000114.1 GCA_026391995.1 Candidatus Auribacterota bacterium | reverse complement strand
GAGGATATCCCGCATATTATGGCGGCTGTTACGCGCCGTCTTATCCGGTGTACGGCGGATGGTACCAGGGCTCCTGTTACGCTCCCTATGGTTATTACCCGTGCGAGAGGTAGCGAGTGCAGATATGCGATAAGCGATTTTTAATGCCGGACTTCCGCCCTTATTGATGTGAGGCCCGCGGGTGCCTACGGTTTCCCCGCACCGTCCTGCGGATAAGCTGCCTGAAACGCGGCGCCAGGAGTTCCGCCTGCCAGTGCATCATGGGTCCGCAGGCCGCGAGTTCTTCATCGGTCTGTGGACGCTCCCGCGCCACTGAAATCAGCGTGGCGCGGCTGGCGACGACCGCCGGGTCGAGGCCGAGCTCGCCGGCACAACGCGCACACTCCCCCCGCAGCTTCTCCATCAGGTCGAACGGGTACGGCTCGCTTACCCTGCGCGGCAGCCTTTCGGGCCACTCCTCCTCGCGCATCCCGCGCCCTCTCTCGAGCGCCCCCTCGAGCGCCTCGAGCCGCTGCCCGACGCAGTTGCGGGGAAGCTTCACGCCCTCGACCCTGAATTTTCTCCCGGCGCCTGACGCCGCAAGTGCCAGGGCGATGAGCTGATCGTTCCCAAGCACCTTGAACGGAGGAAGATCTACCGCGCGCGCCTGTGCATCCCTCCATCGCCAGAGCTCGCGGAGATAGGAGAGTTGCCGCCGGTCGAACCGCCCCGTCCCCTTCATCCGCCACACCTCGTCATGGTCGCGCGGGGAATCCTGCATCGTGGCATCGACCGCGCGCGCGCAGGACTCGCGGTGCCAGCCGTCGCGCCCGCATGCGCGAAGCTCCTCCTCCAGTCGTTCGGCGATGCCGTGGAGGTAGTGCGTGTCGCGGACCAGGTAATCGAGATGGGAGGGCGTCAGGGGGCGGCGGGACCAGTCGGATTTCTGGCCGTGCTTCGAGAGCACGACGCCGAAAAAACGCTCCGCGAGCGCGGCGAGGCCAAACTGCCGGTACCCCAGCAGCTGGGCGGCGAGCATCGTGTCGGAGACGCCGCGCCGGGGCCGGAAGCCGAGCGAGATGCGCATCATGCGCAGGTCGTAGTCGGCGCCGTGTATGATTAACGCTTTCTCTTCGAGAACGCGCGAGAGCTCCGCAAGGTCGAGCCCGGCGAGCGGGTCCACGATGTAATTAACCCCGGAGAAGGAGAGCTGAAAGACACAGACCTTCTCGCGGTAGTGATAGAGGCTGTCCGCCTCCGTGTCGAGCGCGACCCGGTCCGCGCCGCGCAGTCGCGCGACAAGCTCCGTGAGCGGCTGCGCCGACCGGATGTAGTGGTAGGGTATCGGGGCCGGTGAAACCGGGGCCGGGTCTCGCGGCGCGTGGGGATGGTATCGCCCGTCCCCGGCATGGAGAGCGCTCACGTCCCTCTCCCGTCGGTAAGACCCTCAGAGATATCGTCTTTGTTCATCTGCCTCTCAAAACTCCCCGTCCCTTTTTTCGCGGCCAGGTGCCTCCGGATCTGATACGGGGTGATGGACAGAGAGGCAACAAGCATATACACCAGGACCACTGCGCCAACACCCTGCCCCGGAAAGGTCACGGTCGCCGCGAGGAGGGCGATGCCGGGGTACCGCGCGGCGCTCGCAATGGCGAGGGCGGTCCGCGTTTCCGGGGCGGGCCCGCCGAAGAGGTGCCCGACCGAGAGGGCGATGGCGGTCGCGAGTATGATGGCCGCCGCCGTTCCCACACTTACCGCAAATAACAGCCGCCAGACCTCCACCAGCACTGCCACGACCAGAATCATCAGAAGGGCGACGGCCATCTTCTCGAGCGGCCGCTCGATCCGGGCGGCGAGACGGGGACAGGCCATCCGGATGCCAAGACCGACCCCGAGCGGTATGAGCTGCGGGACGAGCACCTGCCCCATCACGATGAACGAAGGGATTTCAGCCCGAACCGGGAATATAATGCCTAGGATGGCCAGTGACAGGGGAATCGTCACGGGGGTGCACAGGCAGAGTGTGAGATGGAGGCTGCGCGCGAAATCGACCTGCCCCCCGGCCTTCCGGGATCTCTGGAGGCTGAACGGGCCCGCGGGTGAGAGAGCCATGAGGACCATCCCGATCCGCGCCGGGCGCGGGAGATCCAGCCCCACGACCAGCACGACCACCAGCATGGGGATGCACACGAACACCGCGAGGAGCGCGCGCGCCAGCAGTCCCGGGCGCCGCCAGAGAAACATCACCTGGGCCGGCGTCGCGGCGAGCCCCACGGAAACCATGAACGCGAACACCGCAAGGAGCGAAAGATACCTGAGAATATCCATGGGGTCAAACCTTAACAATAGCACAATTCCCAAAACTTAAACCATTTGTCATTCTGCCAAGCCATTTCTTCCCACATGCTACTCGATGGTGAGGATCCTTTCGGCGATCGGCCCTATTGGCGCGCCCTTCTTGTTCAGCAGTGCCCCGTACACCCAGTAGCGCCCCGGCGCGAGGCCAGAGAAGGCTATAGTGGCCGCATCGTAATTGATGATGTTCTCGTACAACTGGAAGTATTTTGCCTTCCCGTTGCTCAGGTACGGGGTCTTCTTGGTCACGAGCTTATTGCCGCTCACGATGTAGTACATCTTACCACCG
>JAPLCY010000300.1 GCA_026391995.1 Candidatus Auribacterota bacterium | reverse complement strand
AATTGAAAGAACGGCGCGTAGGCGATGAGGGCAACGGCGGCGAGAGGGCCCACCGCACACAGCACCCGCGAGAGCATCCTGATCGGCCTCCCGATCGGGCCCTCGAGCCTGAGGAGGCTCAACACCGCCAGCAGGAGTTTGCCGCCGGGGCCGCAACTCCACCAGATGGAATGGGCGGAGAGGGGCAGGCGCTCGCCGTGGCCGTGGCGGACGAACTCCCGCACGAGGAGGAGCACGCCAAGCAACATCGTGTAGGTGGGAAAATCCCATGTGTTCATCGGCACCATCATCCCTAGAACGATGGCGGCGGTGAGAAACCCCGCCACGCCCTGCGCGCCGCTTCCAAAAGAGCGTATGCCGTGGCGCGGCGAGATGACGCAGTTGAGCGCGATGGCGAGGAAGAGCACGGCGAACGGCATCGCGACGACGTGCGCATGGAGGTCGACAAAGATGAAGCTCCAGAACGGAAACTCGTGGACCGTGTTCCTGATGACCTCGTGCGCACAGCGGAAGAAGCGGTAGCTCCCCTCGGAGTGGGAATTGATCGTGAGGTGGAGCAGTTTGTAGAACGCGGCCCGCCAACGGTATCCGTCGATGAGAAGGAAAAAGCCGTCGAGGTTTCCCAGGAGTCCCGCGAAGAAGCCCGCCAGGAGCCCGTAGCCGCGCCCCCCGGTCACCGTGATCGCGATGGAGCAGATCCCGCTGATGACAAGGGCGGGGATGAGGCAGAAGGCCAGGTTGTAGCTGATATGCGACGGGATGCCGGAGAGCTTCGTGAGCATGGCGACGAGGTAGTGACCGTAATAATAGTAGTTCAGATAGACGCCGGACGCCCATGGATCGATCGGGGGAAAGGCGCGGCTCCTGAGGATCGAGTTGATGAACGAGAAATCCATTGAGCTCTCGCTCCAGAAGACATCCGGGTTGAAGAGCCTGAAGACCAGGAAGATGCCGAATGAACCCAAGAATACCGCCTCGGAGAAAAGCACTGTCCCCCGCCGCGCCCTGAAGAAGGCGAGCGCCCCACGCGCCCCCGGGAGAAGCCATGAACAGAGAGCGAGCAGGAGGAGACACGCGCCGATGGTCATACGGGAGAACGGCGCGATACCGAGGCTCGCCGCGATCCAGACCAGATACCCGGCCAGGGCAACCGCCACGGTCTTCGCGAACGGGTAGCCGCGGTCGGATAACCCCCCGAGAATCAAGGCGGTGAGGGGCAGCGCCAGCACGCCCATGAGCTCGATCATGATGAGCCAGACGATCAGCGCCCGCGCGCTCCCGTAGCCGCGGGGGGTATATCCCTCGAGGGCCGGGGTGATATCGCCGCCGCAGCGCTCGGGCCTGTTGAACTCGTCCGCGCCCAGGATGTCGGCGAGCACCGGCCAGCAGTCGATCTTCGGTTCCGCGGCAATCAGCTTTTGCAGATAGTCGGCGGGATAGTTCACCGCCTTCTTGAAGATCACCACCTTCGGGTGATCATAGACGGTAAAGCTCTCGTCGGCGTAGTCGTCGTTGAGCGAGACGCCGAATAATTCCGGGTAGGAGGTGATTGTCTTGACCAGCCTGTAGCCGAGCCGCTCCTGGAAGAGAAGGCGGAAATAATTGCTCGTGACCGGGTAGCGGTCGGCAACGCGCAGCACGGACCCGTACATGCGCTTCGTGGCGAGGGCGATCACGTCCCCCTTCGCGAGCTCTTCGGCAAGGTACCGCGCCTTGCCCCGGTCATCCGAGCGGTAGATATCCACGGCGGCGATGGTGTAGCCTAATGAACCGGGATCGCCCCGGCTGGTCCCGGTCGGGACCCCGACGAACTCCCACGTCTCGTTCAGGATGCGCGCGCGCTTCGGGATATTCTGGTAAATCCAGTTTGACGCCTGGACGCGCGTATCGTCGCGGCGATAGATCCCGACATACGCGAGTGAGTACATGGCCGAATACGCGACCGCAACCACGGCGAGGGCGGCCACACCCCACCGCGCCCATCGCCCCCGCGACTGCCGGTGGATCAGGCACAGTCCCTCCGCCCCCATGATGCAGAAAAACGGAATGAGCGGGGCAAAATACCTCATGAACTTTACCCGAAAACTCACCGTCGCCGCCGTCACGGGGATCACCCAGGCGAGGAGGAGTATCAGCTCTCGCGAGGGGTGCCGCCATCGCCTCATGAGGAACACGGCGATGCCGCACCCGAGGGTGATCGCCAGCGGCGGCCCCATGCCGTAGGCGAACAGGTTTTTGAGCTGGTAGAGCCCCTTCACTGTGTGCTCGTACTGATAGGCCCAGGGGGGGACCCAGCGTCCCTGCACCATGTCTTTCTGTTCCTTGAGCTGCCTCATGAAGTCGGCGTGGTCGAGAAAGAAGAACGGCTCGCAGAGGGTGAAGACGATCGCGAGGACCGCGAGGGCGCAGAGCAGTTTCCCCCACTGACGCGCGTCGAAAAGCCGCCCTTCGCTCCGGCAGAAGCCGAGGTGTGCGACGAGGAGGAGGAGCAGCAGCGGCGCCGCGCTGAACTTGGTAGCAAGGGCCAGCCCCGCGAAGAGCCCCGCCAGCGCGTAGTGGCGGCCTCTCCCCCCCTGCATGAGGCGCGCGCAGAAATAGAACGTCAGCACAACGACGGCCGAGACGGTGACATCCACCGTCAGGAAGTGCGCGAGCTGGATATGGAAGACGGTGAAGGCGAAGAAGAGGGCGGCCAGGGCGCCGGCCGCGCGCGAGAAGAGGCGGCTTCCTATGAGAAAGACCATCAGGATGGTGAGCGTGTCGAAGAACGCCGACCACCCACGCCCGACAACAAAGAGGTCGGGCGGCGGGAGCGAGAGGCGTCGCAATCCAGTAGCGTGCAGGACGCGGTTGATGCCGGGGCGGGCCCACGAGCACAGGTCGCGAGAGGAACGCATCAGATAGAAGGGGAGCGAGCCGTAGGCGAAGAAGTGAGGATTGTACGCCATGACCCGTTCCCTGAGCGTTACCGCCTCGCCTCGCCGCAGCCTGGCATTCAGGGATTCGACCTGCCGGTCTATGTCGCCAACGGCGTAGGAGACGCGCGCCTCATCGGGATGAAAGAGATGCGGCCTCCCCC
>JAPLCY010000156.1 GCA_026391995.1 Candidatus Auribacterota bacterium | reverse complement strand
TGCATCCCGATTACCAGTACGACTCGCGGCTACTCCCTTCCATGATCGCCCCCCTCACGGAGGGCTCATGCGACATGGTGCTGGGATCGCGCATCATGGGCGGCCGCGCGCGCGAAGGGGGGATGCCGCTCTACAAGTACGTTTTTAACAGGATGCTCACCATGCTCCAGGGGCTCGTCTATCGCCAGCGATTCACCGATCTCCACACTGGATTCCGCGCCTACCGTCGCGGGCTGCTGGAGACGGTGCCGTTCCTCCTCAACTCCAACGATTTTGTCTTCGACTCGGAAATGATCGCACAAGCCCTCGCGTATCATTTTCGCGTCAGAGAGGTCCCCGTTCCAGCGCGCTACTTCCCGGAAGCGTCCTCGGTGGGGTTCTGGGTGAGCCTTCGCTACGGGGTCAAAACGCTCGGCGTGACGGGTAAATATTTTTTGCACCGGCTGGGACTTGCCCGGCTGAGGCAATTCAACCTGCGATTGCGGGACGTGGTGAGCCAGCGATATCACGATGAGCTGTTCAAGGAGCCTGTGCAGGGGCGAGTATAAACAAACAACCAAGTTCACCCACGAGGTGAAATCTGTTCTCGTGCGTGTGTGGGGAGGTACTATGGACAATGAACGTAACGTGGAATGGCGTTTTTGCATGAGGCACCTCCACCTGATCCTGTTGATCGCGGCGATCTTCTGTTGCGCGATTACAAAGATACTCGGGCTCGATATCTGGTGGCACATGGCGGTGGGGAAGTACCTCCTCCATACCCGCTCCTTCCCGACGCGCGACGTTTTCTCCTTCACCGGCGGGGCGTGGGATAACAAGGAGTGGCTTTTTGGCATCTTCGTGTATCTCATCCACCGCCTGGGAGGGGTCGATCTCATGACGATCGCCAAGGCCCTGCTCTTCACGGCGACGTTCGTGGTGCTCTATGTCGTTTCGGTAAAACGCTCAGGGAACCACTACCTCTCCCTCGGCGTCGTTCTCCTTGCCGCGCTCGCCTGCCGGATCCGGCTTGCCTTCAGGCCGGAACTCGTGAGCTACTTGGCCATGGCCGTCCTCCTCCTCTTCCTGTACGAGTATTTCCAGGGGCGCCGCCGGGCGCTTTGTTTTTTTCCGCTCATCATGCTTCTATGGGTAAATTTTCACCCGCTCGCATTCGTGGGGCTGATCATCCTTGCGATCTATCTCGCGGGGGCGCTGGTCGCCCGCCTGATGCCGGATGTTGCGCGGAAAAATGGCTGGCGCGTCCTCGCCGGCAGGGAGCTCGGGTTTCTGGCGCTCATTCTTGTCGCCACGTGTATCGCATTTATCTGCAACCCGATCTCGACCCACCGTTTCTTCTCCCCGTATGAGTTGCTCACGACGCACTCGGCGTTTCTCTCGACGCTCACGGAGGTGAAGCCGCTGCCGATATTCCGCTTCCCCGCGTTTGCGGGAGTCGTGCTGCTTTCGGTTTTCACGCTGGTGATGTTCATGGCGACCATGGAGCCATTCGACACCATGATCCTGGTGGTCTTCGGGCTTTTCTCGGTCAGCATGGCGCGAAACGCGCCACTGTTGCCCATCTGCGCAGCCCCGATCATCGCGTGCCAGTTCGGCCGTCTCTTCACGGTTCTGACCCCCGACATCGCCGCCGCCCTCGCCCGGTGGAGACGCGCCGCCGATACGGCCATTGTCGTCGCGTTCGCCGCTATCCTTGTATGGGCCTGCGCGCAGCCCGACTTCGGCCTCGGCTACAGCGGCTTGCTCTATCCGGAAGGGGCGGTGCGCTACGTGCTCGAGAACAATCCGCCCGGGCAGATGTTCAACATCTATGACTGGGGCGGCTACCAGATCTGGACCCTCTATCCCCGCTACCTCGTCTTTATGGATGGGCGCGGGCCGGATGTGTACGGCCCTGAACTCTGGGCGGAGTACGAGACCGTGGAGCTCGGCCGCGACGGATGGGACAAGGTGCTCGACCGTTATGGCGTGAACTTGATCCTCATCTCGACCGGCAACAAGCTCCATCCGTTGATTGCCCGCCTCGATAGCTCCCCCTCCTGGCGGCTCGTCTACTGGGATTTCCCATCGATGGTGTTCCTGAGAAACATCCCCGCGAACAGGCGCCTCATCGATGCATATGAGTACAAGGCCCTGGACACCAAGGAGCCGAACTTCAAGTACCTTGTCCCCGCGGTCGAGGTGCAGATCATGAGCGAGCTCCATGACTATATGAAACAGCACCCCGACTCCCTCGGCGGCTGCAATCTGCTCGCGATGTCGTACCTGAGACGCGGCAGAATCGACGAGGCGATCGGTGAGTTCGCGCGGGTGAACGCGATCAATCCGAAGACCCCGAAGATCAACTACAATATCGCCATGCTCTACTCCCAGAAGGGCGAGACGGAAAAGGCGCTCGCGGCCTATGAGAAGGAACTTGTCATCGACCCGAAGTTCCCGCCCGCTTACAACAATGTCGGAAGGATACTCTATGAGCGTGGCGAGTATGAGAAGGCAGCGAAGTATTTCAAGAAGGCAATTAAGATTGATCCGAATTACTACCTGGCGATCAATAATCTCGGGCTCATCCACATGGAGCAGGGTCAGGTGAAGGAGGCGATCGCGGAGTTCAAGCGGGCGCTCGAGATTGACCCGAAGTATGAGGGCTCCATGCGCAACCTCGCCCTGGCCGAGGAGATGGCGCAGAAGCCCGCCGAGACGTGCAACAGGCTGGGACAGCTCTTTTACAGCCAGAACAGCCTGGACCATGCGGAGAAGCAGTTCAAGATGGCTATCACGCATAACCCGAAATACACCGTCGCCATTGGCAACCTCGGCGTGGTCTATCTTAGAAAGGGGCGGTACGCGGACGCGACCATGCAGTTTAAAAAGGTCCTCGAGATCGCCCCCGAGGACGCCGCCGCCCGCCAGCATCTCGCGATCGCGGAGGCGATGGCCCAGGGAATGCCCGTACCGGGAATGCCGCCGCCGGGGATGCCTGGGCAGGGGATGCCGGCACAGAACATGCCGCCGCCGGGGATGCCTGGGCAGGGGATGCCGGTACAGAACATGCCGCCGGGGATGCCTCCGCCGGGGATACCGGCACAGAACATGCCTCCGCCGGGGATACCGGCTCGGGAATAGCCCTCAGGGATAATGGCTCATATCGCGTTGCTGATCTGTGTCGCGCTGCTCGCCGTCTACGTGTACGGGAGCGCCCCGAACTGGGGCGCCATGACCCTTTTTAACACCTGGGACGGCCTCGAATATGTAATCTGCTCGTATCTGCTCGGCATAGACCATCCGCCGGGCCATCCCACCTACCTGCTCCTCGGCAGGCTTTTCACCATGATGCCGTTCGGCGACCCGGCGTGGAGCATCAATCTCCTCTCGAGTGTCTTCGGCGCGATTGCCGCGACGCTGCTCTTCCTTATATCGTTCGAATTGCTGGCCCCGGCGGAGGATCGCCGCATCCGTTCGCTCCTTGCCGCCGCGATCAGCCTTTCGGTCGCTTTTTCCTACGTGTTCTGGATCCACTGCGGCATCCCCGAGGTGCACACACTCTTCCTCTCCTGTGTCGGCGCCTGTGTGTACGCGCTGCTCCGCTGGCACGGGACGGGCATGCGCCGCTGGCTGAATGCGTCGGCGATCGCCCTCGCCATGGGCCTCGGCGTCAACCTTCTCGGCGTGATGGCGATTGTTCTGCCGGTCGCGCTTTTTCTCGCCGTGTCCGTCCGGACGCGCGGCACGCGGATACGGGATCTGATTCCTCCGCTGCTGCTTTTCTTCGCCGGCTTCCTCGCGTACCTCTACTATCCCCTGCGCATCGGGAAGGCGGTCTACAGCCACCCGATGAACTACCTGGCGCCTTACGAGATGGGGACGCGGGCATGGTACCTCTGGTATATCAGCGGCAAATCATGGACGGGGGGACAGATGTTCTTCATGAGCCGCGTGCTGGCCAATCTGCCGCTCTACCTCCGCTTCGCCGTTCGCGACCTCGGTGTCCCGCTTTTCGCGATAGCGGTCGTGTCATGCGTCCGGGGATTCGTCGAATGCCTGCGCGCGGTCCGCGCCCGCGCGACCGTGATTCCCCGGGAGGGTGTACTGCTCCCGTTCCTGTGCATCCTGTTCCTGTGCTCCCTCCTTCCCGCGGTATCCATACATGACCCGTCGAACCCGCGCGCATGGGCGTACCTGCAAAACTTTTTCCTGCCCTCGCTCTACCTCCTGGTGTTCCCCGCCGCCTGGGGAACGGGGAGGCTGTACCGGGCCCTCCGCGCGCGGGGCGCCTTCAGCGCCTGGTGCATGACGGCAATCCTCTGCTCCGTGCCCGTGATCCAGTACGGGATGAACGTCCGCTCATGCATGCTCAGGGGGGACGATTGCGCATACGCCCTTTCCCTCAGGACGCTCGATCAGCTGCGCGACGGCAGCGTGATCGCCTCGAAGCTTGTCTTCGGGATGATCACGACCTACTTCACCGAGGTTGACAGAAAGATCCCCGGAACCAGGGTAACGATCTACGATCCGGAACTGGTCACCCGCCGGCTTTCGAAGGAATCCCGCCGGAAGGATCTCTTCGCGCGGCGGAACAGCGAGATGTGTGCCGACCTCGATCGCCTGCGCAGGGAGGGGAGGCAGGTGTTTTTGGCGGGTGACATTGTTGACGAGGACAAGTCCCCCGAGAAGCTTCTTATCTCCGATCTCGATCTCTCGCGATGGTTCCCGACTCTCACCCCACGAGAGACGAGGCTCACCTTCCCGCGCGAACTTTACCTGTATCAGATGACCGGGGTGCGGCAGGGGGAGAAAATTTTGCAGGCGCCGCCCAACCTCGATCGGGGCATGGCCAACGCAGGGCGTTTCGCCAACGGCATCGAGCTTCTCGGCTTCAGGCCGTCCGACACGCGGCAGCGTGTGCGCGACGACGCCCTCGTCCTGGAGTTTTGTTGGCGTGCCGCCGTGCCGGTGGGAGGGGATCTCTATCTCGGCGTCATCTTCATGGATGCGCGCATGAGGAGGCTCGGGGAACCATGCTGGCACACGGTCGGGGGAGGGTACGGCGCGTCGCGGTGGCGCCCGGGAGAGACGATCTGCGACAACGTCACGATATTGCCCCCACCCCTCCTGCCGGGGCGATACCTTGTCGCGGTGGGGATGGTGGACGGCGGGGGTGAAGAAGTGAAGTACCTGCCGGCGGATACCCCTCCCTCCGCCCGCGGCGGCGTGGGGCCGGGCCGCGAGTACGACTACGTGTTGCTCGGCCCCTTTGAGATAGGGTGGAGCGGCTACGCGAAGGAGGAGTGAACGAATGGGCGCCGTCGCGGAGGGGAGAGGGGAGACGACCGCCGCCCGTGTAACCGCGGCGGTTGCCGTGGCTCTCTTCCTGCTTGTCCCGCTCGGATGGTGGCCGAAGGACCTCTACGGCCTGATCAAGTGGGTCATGGTCTTTGCCGCGGCCATCGCCATCGCGGCCATGTGGGGTGTGACGGCCCTCCTCGCGGGAGGGGTGACGGTGCGCAGGAACGCGCTCAACCTGCCCCTCGCGCTCATCCTCGCGTGGTCATCGCTCTCATTCGTGACCGGTCCGCCGCGCTACTACGTGGTGGGGCGGTATGGCGAGCTCCTTGCCCTGGTGGTGCTCTATGGCGCGCTCGCGACGTCGCTGCGCACGCGTCAGCGGCGCGCCGCCGTGGCCGTCGGCGCGCTCGCGGGGTTGATGCTGATCTCATGCCTCGGCATCGCCCAGCGCGCCGGCTATTTTCCCATCGACAGTCCCTGGGGAACCGGCCTCGGCAAAAGGGTCTACGCCACGATGCTTAACCCCATTTACCTCGCCGACTTCATCATCAGCCTCTTTCCCATGGCGCTCGCCCTCTGGACGTGTGACGCCCGGGGACGCCCTGCCGCGGCGTTGTGCGCGATGGTGATCGCCGCTTCCACCCTGTGTCTCCTCTTCACCGTGTCCTGGGGGGCCCTCCTCGGATGGATCATCTCGGCCATCCTGTTCATCCGCCTTACCGGTTCCCGGTGCGCGGTCCTCTTGCGGCGGGGACGGCTCTACGGGATTCTCGGCGCGTGTGCGGTGGCCGCCGGGATATTCTTTGCGCTGCACCGCTCCATCGCGGCGAGCGATACCGTGGGATTCCAGAACCGCATCTTCTACTGGCGGGCATCGCTTGGCATGATCGCCGAGCGGCCCGTGACCGGTTTCGGGCTCAACAGTTTCCAGCCGCAGATCCCCTACTACCTTACGAGGGTGATAACCGCCGATTTGAAGGAGGGGATGCCCGAGGAGAAAAAACCGGCGATCCTCTACGAGGGGGTGTTCGCGCACAACGAGTACCTCGCCGTCTGGATAGAACTCGGCCTTGTGGGAGTGCTGCTCTATATATGGTTATTCGTCCGGGTCTTCGCCCAGGCGTCGAGGAATCTCTCCCCTGGGCAGGATCCCCTCGAGACCTCACTCCAGACAGGGGCGATCTGCGGCCTCTCCGCGGTGCTGGTGGAGAGCGTGTTCAACTACCCCTTGCGCGTGCCGGCCTCGATGGTGAGCTCCGCGCTGTTCTTCGCCTACATCGGTTCGGGCGCGTCGACCCGTGAGGGGTATATCGATTGCTCATGGATCCCCCGCCCGGTGCGTATCGCCGCGGCGGCGGCGCTCCTCGGAGCGACGGTCTGTCTCATCCCTCTCGTCGCCCGGCAGCTTACCGGCGAGCGCCTCTACGTGGAGGGGCGGTATGCCTGGTACGCCGGCAAGTGGGATACCGTACGGGAGCGCTGCCGGGAGGCGTTCACCTATTCGCTCACGGAGCCGGAGGCATACGACCTGATGGGGGAGGCCGAGGAACGCCGCGGGGCGCTCGCGGCCGCCGTCAATACCTATGCGATGAAGTTATTTTTAAAACCGCACGATCTCCACGCCCTCACGAGACTCGGGATCGTGTATGACCGGTTGGGGATGGAAGGGAGGGCCCGTGAGCATTTTGCCGCCGCCGTGACGCTTGAGCGGCACGACTCCGCGGACGCGCGCGTCCGCATGGCCGGGCTCCTCTTGAAGCAGGGGGACGCGCGCGGCGCCCGGGCGCTGCTTGAGGGGGGAATGTCCCTGCACCGCAGCGACCCGATGCTCAGGAATGCGCTGGGGATCAGCCGGGCGGCTGATGGCGATACGGAAGGCGCCGCCGCTGAATTTCGCGAGGCGGCCCTGCGCGGCGGAGGGATACCCCCGCGCTATAATCTCCGCATCCTGGAACAGGCCGCGAGGGCAAAGGCGCGTCCCCGGCCGGAGGCGTTCATCGCACCGGCTGGATCGGACTGGATCCAGCAGCGACTCGAGCGCGGGCGCGCGGCGCTGAAGGCCGGCCGGCTGGCGGATGCCGAGGGCGAGTTTCAGGCCGTCCTCGCCCGTTACCCCGATTACGTCCCCGCGCTCTCGGCGATGGGGATATGCCATATCAGGTCCCGCAGGCTCGACGCCGCGATGAAGAGCTGGGAGCGCGCCCGCGCGGTGGACCCCGATTATCGCGTGGAGCTGCCATGATGAACGGATATGCACGCGGCCATGCCGCGCCGCTGTTCGCCGTGTTTCTCGCGGCGACCTTCTGCCTGAGTACCTTTGATATCACCGAGCACGATTACTGGTGGCACCTCGCCACGGGCAGGTACATCATCGAGGGGGGGTGGGTCCCGCACCGTGATGTCTTTTCCTACACGGCGACGCGGCCGTGGGTCGCCCACTACTGGCTCGCCGACGTCATCGGCTATACCCTCTACCGGTTCATCGGCACCCCGGGGCTCATACTCCTGAACGCCGCCCTGATCACGCTTTCCTTCTCTCTCGTCCTCCGCGTCGCCCTCTCCGCCGCCACTCCGTTCATCGCCGTCGCCGCCTCGGTTGTTGCCGTGTACGCGAGCCGCTCGCGCTTCTACGTGCGCCCGGAGACGGTCTCCTTCCTCTTCAGCGGCGTGTATCTCTGGCTCCTGTATCGATGGAAGCGGACCGGGGCGGTGTGGCCCCTCTTCA
>JAPLCY010000384.1 GCA_026391995.1 Candidatus Auribacterota bacterium | reverse complement strand
CACTTTAGTGTGCGCGGATATCGCATGGAGTCAGCGGCATGGACACACGGATGAAAAACATATTCAAGGGCAGGCTCATACGCCTCAGCGTGCGGAGGCAAAAACTCCCCGGCGGCCACGTCGCCGACCTTGAGGTGATCGAGCATCCGGGGGCCGTTCTGATCGTGCCGGTCATGGCCGACGGCCGGGTCATACTCATACGCCAGTACCGGCCGGTCATACGCTCCTACATCTGGGAGCTCCCCGCCGGGACGCTTGAGCCGGGTGAAAAACCCCTCGTGTGCGCAAAGCGCGAGCTCGTGGAGGAGGTGGGATACGCCGCCCGGTCATGGATAAAGGCCGGGTTCATCTATCCCGCGCCGGGCTATACCACGGAGAAGATTCATCTCTTTGTGGCGCACGGGTTGCATGGCGTGGGTTCGCGGCCGGAGAGCGACGAGATTATCCGCCCGAGGGCGTTCACACCGCGATCGGTGAAGAAACTCATGCGGTCGGGGAAACTGGTGGACGCCAAGACCATCTGCGCCCTCGCCATCGCGGGGATGCTCTAGCCGAGAACTACACATGGGGTCACCTATTTAGGCAAAAGGCAAGCCTAAAGACACTACACCTGTTAGGTCTACCCCCATTGTTTCTCTGCTCTACTTTTCCCGCTCTTGCCAGTCAGGCTCACTACCCAGGAAGCACTGGATTGTAACGCACCAGTCTTCAGTCACCTATCGGCAGCCCTGCAGTGACGGCTGCATGATAATATCGGGGGAGCCCCTCGCTAATCAAACCTCGGGAAGGCGACCGTACCAGTCCCTTCAGACCCCAACGAGCGCAGGGGCTCCCGTCGACTGGCTGTACGATACCCGAGTATGATTACCCGGGATCTCTCTATAAAACGGTCGTTTCTCCTTGAGGACGTGATAGATAATCTTCAGTACATCCCGCGCGACCGCCACCTTTGCGGTATTGCTCCCTTTGCGTTTCTTGATTGCCGCGTACTTATGCTCGAGCCGGGGGATCTTCCTCATACTATGCCAAGCGTTCTCCAGCAATATCCATTGAAGATGCTTCCGGCGGTTCGTATTTAACGGGCCGTGATAGTAATGCCCGCCGCTCCCATGTACCCGTGGAGCCAACCCGCTGTACGCGCACAGCGCCGGGAACGAGCGAAACCGATTGATATTGAATATCTCCGACTCGACCAACAGTGCGCTGAACGAGTCGAACCCGGGCACCGTCATAATGCGCATCACATCCTCATTCTTCCCCGCCAGGGTAGCCACCGATTTGTCCAGTGTTTTAACCTCGGTACAGAGTTGCTCAATCCGTGTCAGGTAGCTTCGCACGATCTCCCCATATGGCGCCGGTATATCCATCGCCCCGATCTCCGCGCGTCTCTTGATGGTATTGAAATCGCCCGTCCCCTCCAACCCCAGCTTGTCCAGAAGCGCCTTCAATCGCACGATGTTCCGCGTTTTGTCCGATACCACCCTCATCCGGTACCGCAACACCTCTCTCTTTTGGCGAGTCTCCTTATCAGGTATCGCTACCGTAGGCAGATCCCCTCGATGCAACAACCACGCAATGAGCCTCGCATCGATCTTGTCGGTTTTCTTGTGCTTCTTCGCAAATGCCTTCACCTGATACGAATCTGCCAGATACACCTCTGCCGCGTACTTCTCCGCGATGTCGATCACGTAGTACCAGTTATACGTCGCCTCCACCGCCATCTTGAATGGCCGGGGAAGCCCTTCGAAAAACTTCTTGAAAGACTCCGGACTCGCAGGTAAGCTTCCATGAGAGAGTCGGTGTCCCTGTGCGTCAAACACGCAATACCACGC
>JAPLCY010000138.1 GCA_026391995.1 Candidatus Auribacterota bacterium | reverse complement strand
CCCATCACGGTGCGCACGTCGGCGAAATCGACGTTGATGAGCCCGGTCTTGTTGATCAGCCGGGCGATGCACTGAACCCCCTCTGCGAGGATGTCATTGGTAAAGGCAAACGCCTCCTTCATGGAAAGGTTCAGGTCGGCGATGTCAAAAAGCCGGTCGTTAGATACGGCGAAGACGGTGTCGGCATGCTCCTCGACCCGCCGCACCCCTTCGAGCGCCTGCGCCTTGCGTTTCTGCCCCTCGAACTCGAACGGGGTGGTCGCGATCACGACGGTGAGGATCCCCTTCTGCCGCGCGGATTGGGCGATCACCGGCGTCGCCCCGGTACCGGTGCCGCCGCCGAACCCGGTGACGAGGAAGAGGATATCGCACTCCCCGATGACCTCCTCGAGCTCCGCCAGAGACGCGACCGCCGCCTGGCGGCCGACGTCCGGGTTACCCCCCGCGCCGAGGCCGTGTGTTATCGCCTCGCCGATATGAATCTTATGGGTTACCGAAGAGAGGGCAAGGGCCTGCCGGTCCGTATTCACGGCAACGTAGTCGATGTGATCGATACCGGATTTCAGCATCTGTTCGAGGGCGTTCGACCCCGCCCCGCCGACGCCGAGAACCCGTACCCGTATCGGACACATTTCCTCATTCGTGGCAATCATTACAGTTCTCCTTAGTCTATATACCCGCTCTTCTTTCCGCAGATCAGACGGATTTAGCCTGATCCATTCGCTGACTTTTTAATGGTTTAACCGCGACCCATTACAGTTTGCTTCCGAACCACTCCCTCACCCGGTCACACAGCCTTGCGAGGCGCCCGCGCTTTTTGAACCGCGACACCCTGCCCTCTCTCCGGCTGTGGAGGCCATACTGCGTCAGCCCCGCGCCGGTGGCATAGATGGGGCTGTCGAGCACCTCAGCGATGCCCGAGATACCGCGCGGCAGGCCCACCCGCACCGGGAGGCCGAATATTTTCTCCGCGAGTTCAGCGGCGCCATCCATCAGGCAGCCCCCGCCGGTGAGCACCACGCCCGAGCCGAGCAGCTTCCTGAGCCCGCCCCGGTCCACCATCTTCCGCACGAGCGTCAGGATCTCCGTCATCCGGTACTGTATCACCCGCGCGAGCTCTCTCCGGCTGTACCGGATCGCGGGCCTGTTGCCGCTCGCGGGCAGCTCGATCTCCTCCCCGGGATCCACGCGCTCTTCCATGGCGCTTCCATGCTGAACCTTGATCTCCTCGGCAAGGGAGATCGGGATGCGCAATGCAACCGATATGTCGTTCGTCACATGATCCCCGCCGAGGGCGAGGACCTCCGACTGCCGGATGCTGCCGCGGTGAAACACCATGACGTCGCTCGTCCCGCCGCCGGTGTCGACGAGGAGCACGCCGGAGTTCTTCTCGTCATCGCTCAGTACCGCGATGCTCGACGCGAGCGACTCGAGCACGATATCCTCCACCTCGATGCCTGCCCTGTTGATGCTCTTGATGATGTTCTGGGCGGAGCTGATCGCGCCCGTCACGATGTGCGCCTCGGCCTCGAGGCGCACCCCGGACATGCCCTCCGGATCCTTGACCCCGGCCTGCCCGTCCACGGTGAACTCCTGCGGGATGGTGTGCAGTATCTCGCGGTCCGCCGGCATCGAGACGGCGCGTGCGGCATTGATGGCCCTCTCCACATCCCTCGCGGTGATCTCCCCCCCGTCGCCGATCGCGGCAACGCCCCTGCTGTTGAGGCTCTTGATATGCCCCCCCGTGATGCCCGCGAAGACGGAGTGGATCTCGACGTTCGCCATCTTTTCCGCGTTCTCGATCGATTTGGTGATCGCGCCGACGGCGCTCTCCATGTCCACCACAACCCCCTTGCGAAGGCCGCTCGAGGCCGCGTGCCCCAGGCCGATCACCCGCACCGACTTTGTTTCTCTGTCGATCTCGGCGACCACCGTGCAAATCTTGGTCGTCCCGACATCAAGCCCTATGATCAAATTAGAACCGTTATTCATCGATACGCCTCCCTACTTCATTGATATGGCCTCTCTGCCAAGAGGCAGTTCCGCGACGTCCTTCCAGCGCAGGTCGAGGTACGCGGCGGGGAGTTCCATGCCGCGAAAACCGCGCTGTTTCAGTATATACGAGAGCAGCTGGAGCCGGTCCGTGAGCTGTTCCGCGCCCAGCCGTATCTCCTGTATCGACGCGCTTCTCAATAGATAATTCTCCGGATCGCTCACATCCACGCTCACGAGATCTATCTGCCGGCAGAGCCCCGTGTCGCGATATCCCTTTATTATCTCGAGCGCTTTCTGCGTCATCGGGTCGCGCAGCCGCTCGCCGGGGCGGGCCACGTCGATTGTCAACCCGAGCAGGAGCGGCAACGCGCGGTTGCGCAACTCCTTCTTCACGGAGAGGACGCATCCCTCCTCATCGATCACGTATCTCCTCACCGTCGACGCGCCCTGTGCCCGCGGCGATGAGGGGACATGGACCGCGGCGACCGGGTACCGCTCGTACACCCGTATGGAGACCCTTCCCGGTAGTGTCCTGCTGACGGCCGCGTCCTTCACGTCGGGATGGGCGCAGATCGCCCGGCGAATCCTCCCGAGATCCGCAGTGAGAAGATTGTCGCCGACGCGGAGGCCTGAAAGGGCGATCACCTCCGCCCTGGTGAGAAGGTCGCTGGTTCGCACATCAATCCATCTGACGCTGAAGCCCGCCGGTTTCAGCACGCGCGGCGCGAGGGCCGTGCCGGCAATGAGGAGAACAACTGTCGCGGCGAGCGCGATGCCCGCGAGTGTGCCCCGCGATCGCCCCTCCCCGTATTCCGCGCGCGAACGCCGGCGCCTGGCAACATCGACATTGAAAACGATGGTGCGCTTATTCCTGGCCCGCCGTGCGTGTCCCCTCCCGATCAATTTTCTGAAGTCCATCATCGCCCTCATTCCTCCCCGACCACCACGACCTCCGTCTGGAGTTCCCTGCCCGTTGCCTCGCGCACGCGGGCTTTCAACTGCTCGACGAGCATAAGCACATCCCGCGCCCGCGCCCGCCCCGTGTTCACAATCACGTTCCCATGCGTTCCGGCCACCGCGGCGCCGCCCACCCGGGTCCCCTTCAAGCCGAGCCGGTCGATAAGCTCCCCGGCGCCCTGCGCGTCATCAGGGTTCTTGAATACGCACCCCGCGCTCGGTTCCAACGGCGTCCATATTTTTCGCATCGATTCATAGCGCGCACACCGGCGCTCGATCTCGCCGCGCTCGCCCCGGGCGAGGGCGAGTTCGACCGAAAGCACGATTCGCTCTCCAATCCCCCGGCATCCCCTGTAGACAAAGCCGAGATCCTCGTTCGAAACCTCAACCACACGCCCCTCCTGGTCCATGAGCCTGGCCGTTGCAACCAGGGCGCCGAACGATACGCCATGCGCCCCCGCATTCATGCGCACCGCTCCCCCGACACTCCCGGGGATACCCGTGAGCGGCTCCAGGCCGGCGCACCCTCGCCGCGCAGTTTCGCGAACCAGCAGCGCAAGCGCCGCGCCCGCCCCGGCGCGCGCGCGCGGCGAGGCGATCTCTATATGCGAGAACCCGGCCCCCGTCAACCTCATCGCGATCCCCCGCCAGCCCCCGTCCCGCACAATCATATTCGTCCCGCCGCCGATGACGAGAACGGGCACACGGCCCTCATGGCATGTTCGCACAAGCCGGCTCAACGCCGCCTCGTCGGTGACTTCCACAAACAGGTCGGCCGGACCGCCGACCCTCATGCTTGTGTGCAACGCGAGCGGCTCGCCCTCCCGCCGCCGGATCCCCGCCATCCGGTCAAGCGCCTCTCTGACCAATCCCATATCCATCGCGCGACTCCGCCTCGCTATGCCGCGAGCATCGCCTCCACCGCCGCGGCGACTCGCTCTGCCGCGTCGGGCACCGCCATGGCCCGCGCCGCACCGCCCATGCGCAACCGCAGCGCCGCATCCCTGCGCAGGGTGGTGATCATCTCCGCGAGTCGCGGCGTTGTGAGATCACGCTCTGCCGCGAGGAACGCGGCGTTCGCCCGCTCGTAGACCCTGCCGTTCGCGGTCTGATGATCATCCGTCGCATGGGGATACGGGATCAGGATCGCCGGCAGCCCCGCGTTGGCAAGCTCGGCAAGCGTCATCGCCCCGCACCGGCAGACCGCGCAATCGGCCGCCGCGTACGCCCAGTGCATCTCATGGAGATACGGCAGCACGACCGCCGGCAGTTTCGCCCTGGCGTACGCGTTCAAGACCGCGCTGTAGTCGCCGCCCCCGGCCAGGTGCACTATCTGGATCCCGCCGGCGGCGAGGGCCGGGGCGCCGCCCACCATCAGCCTGTTGATCGCGTGGGCCCCCTGGCTCCCGCCCATCACGAGGAGCGTGAATGGCTCTCTCCCCAGGCCCAGGCAGGCACGTGCCTCGTCGCGCCGTGTCTTCTCCATAAGGATCGGCCTCAACGGTATTCCCGTGAACAGATCCCGTCCCCCGGTTCCCGCCGGAGGCATCCCGCGCGCGACCAGGTTCGCGAAGCGGCGCAGAAACCGGTTCGCTCTCCCCATGACCGCGTTCGCCTCATGAATCATAATCTTCAGGTTGAGCCTTCTGGCCGCCATGACCGGCGCCACGGAGGCGTATGATCCAAAGCCGATCAACGCCTGGATTCCCTCTGACGCAAGCACGCCAACCCCGCCGCGGTAGGCGCGCGCCATCGCCACGAGCATCCCCGAGATCGCCGCGGGGCCGCCCGGACTCCTCGCC
>JAPLCY010000084.1 GCA_026391995.1 Candidatus Auribacterota bacterium | reverse complement strand
CGGGTGGGATGCGGATTGCAGTCTGCAAAACGGGATATAATATGGCCGGGTGTCTGATGCGTCCCATGAAGAAAGACGGCACACAGATCCGGATCTCGCTCGTGGCTTCCCTTGGTATCCACGGCTTGATCATCGCGCTGGTTTTGTTCCTGGTCCCGATGTACCCACGGGCGGCTCTTCCCGAAACGGCCTGCCGTGCTCCACGGGTACGAGCACTTCTCGCCCGCCGAGGGCTATGCCTATATACTGCCCAAAGAGGGCGCCACGGTACGCGGCTATCTCCTGGAGGGGCTGGGGGACGGACATCTCCAGCAACTCGACACCTACGAGGCGGAGGGGGATATGTATCTCCGCCGGGAGGTCGAGGTGATCGCGGGCGATACGGCGGTGCGGGCATACGCTTATGTCGCCAATGAGGCGCGCCTCGCCCGCTACTTTACGAGCCCCCCCCCGCGGGAGCGTCTCCCGCTGCCCGCCGTTCTTGAGGAGCTCATCGCCGAAAGCGGCGGACAGGCTCCCTCCGAGGAGGAGGTCGCCGCCCGCAGCGAACTCCTCGCGAGCGAGGTGGATGCCATCCTCTCCTCCCCCGAACTGTACCGCGCGCTCCCCCGCGATGAGGTCCGCCGCTGCCTGCTCAACCCGGGGTTCCCGACGCTTACCACCGTCAAGGCGGACAATGAGCTGCGCCGGCATGCCGACGCCTATCTCCGGTTCGCGCTCAGGCACATCGTCTTCAATCAGATCGAGGAACTGGTCGGGCGCGAGTATGCGGCACGGGTGGCGCAACCGGAGGGTTTCTACCCGAGGAGCGTGAGCGCCCTCATCGCCCTGCGCTGCGTCAACACCGCCCGGGAGCGGATGGAACAATTCGCCGCTGAAGAGGGCGCCGACCGGCTGCGTGACGACTGGGAATACGTCGACTACGCGCGCTGCGGCGTCCGTATCGCCGCGCGCATTGCCGACCGTGACGCCATGGAAAACGTGCTCGCGTGGGCCGAGACACACCGCCAGCCCGGCCGCGTCCCCCTCGGTGCGGAGCTCGAGTTCAGCCCGATCGGAAGCGGCGCCATCGGGTCCCGGCCCGGCCAGGACCCCGCCTATGACAGCTTTTTCTACTTCAACGACTTTGACCTCCTCCGGAGGGGATGGAAACTCGGGATGTATGTCGATAATCACAAGGCGGTGGTGGGACCCGGAGAGCGGTGCCGAGGATTCCTCGAATACGCACTCGGGCGCTGGAAAATCATGGAAGACACCTCCCTTCCAGTGACCAACGACCCCTGGCTCCTCTCCCAGTTCATCCGGGAGGCGGTGGCCTTCTGCGGCATACCGCCTCACAGCCTCCACCTCTCATTCCAGATACCCGCCGGCCGCCCCTACGGAAGCATCGAACGTGTCAGCGACCTCTGCTGTCTCATCATGCTCGGCGGGGACATCGGCGCAGACGCGCACGGCGACTTGCGCGAGCGGCGGATCTTCAACGGCGAGATCGAGGACTCGTGGGGCGGACTCTACCTTTCCCGCGAAAACACCCATTCCTGCGGCGACCGAGTCGCAAAGGTTATCGAGTACCAGTTTCCGCGCCTCGCCACCGGCGCCGACTATGTCCCGCTCATCATCGCGCTCAAGGGGTTCCAGCTCGCCGGGAATCCGCATCCGGTCAACCCGTTTATCGAGGGCGCCGATTACCGCCCGGGACACCCGATGCTGGCGGAGCTCAAGGCGTGGGCCGCACGCCCGAAACGCATCGGCGCCGCCGCGATCTCCTCATTCCTCACCATGGTACGGAACGGCCTTCGCCGG
This sequence comes from Candidatus Auribacterota bacterium, assembly GCA_026391995.1. GTDB lineage: Bacteria > Auribacterota > Tritonobacteria > UBA1439 > UBA1439 > JAPLCW01. The sequence continues at coordinate 913 of JAPLCY010000084.1, read as the reverse complement.
GAGAGGGATGACGGGCCCGCCCATTCCCCCCAGTTCATAGACCGGATCATGGACAGCATCGAGCACCGCCTGCACGCGGTGAACGCCCTGCTCAACAGGTAAGGTGTAATGGATCAATTATGCGGGAGGGTAGCCGCGGCAGAATCACACATAATCCGCGGCGATTTGATTATCCCCCGTGTGTGACTGCGGGAGTATAGTAGAGCACTAAAAAGCCCTGTCGGGGATCGAGAAGTTCAATTATAATAACATAGCGTGTATACGGAGCGACGTGCGGGAACAAGGAGATATCGATGCCCTCATACGCCGAGATTGCACTCTGGGCGGCACGCGCCGCCGGTGAAATAATTCGCCGGGACTTCGGCCGGCCGCGTGGCGTCCGGTTCAAAGACAAGACCAACCCGGTCACGGAAACCGACCTCGCCGCCGAGGGGGCCATCCTCGACATCCTCCACGCCGCCTGCCCCTCGCACGACATCATGACCGAGGAGCAGGAGTTCGTCCCGCGAGGGTCGGAGCATCTCTGGATCATCGATCCGCTCGACGGCACCACCAACTTCACGCACTCATATCCGTTCGTGTCGGTGTCGGTCGCGCTCACCCGCAAGGGCCGGGCCCTCGCAGGCGCCGTGTACGACCCCCTGCGCGACGAGCTCTTCCTGGCCGCGGCGGGCAAGGGCGCGACGCTCAACGGAGCGCCCATCCGCGTGTCCGGGGTACACACACTCGGGGAGGCCCTCCTCTGCACCGGCTTCCCCTACCAACTGAAGGAGGAGCCCGGCGACACCTTCGAGATATTCGAGCGGATATCGCTCCAGGCGCAGGGGGTCCGGCGGGACGGGACCGCCGCGCTCGACATCTGCTACGTCGCGGCGGGACGATTCGATGGCTTCTGGGAGAGGGAGCTGAAGCC
>JAPLCY010000340.1 GCA_026391995.1 Candidatus Auribacterota bacterium | reverse complement strand
ATGCCGACGTAGATCGCCTCCGCGATCGCCCCAGTGAGGGGGACCCCGATCGCCCGAATGACCTCGGACACCAGCTCCGCCGCGCCCCCCGCCTGAAACCGGACAAAGTTGACGTCACCGAAAAACTGATTGTCGCGATGGTGATCTATGTTGATCGTGCGCGCACCGGTGCCCCTGGCAAGCCCGGCGAGCGCGCCGAGCCTGTGATAGCCGCACGCGTCAACAACGACGACCACCTGCACCTCGCGGATTCGCGCCCGGTCACGCGCCTCGTCGTACCGCTCGATCGCCCTGTCCCGGTTCAGGAAGGCGAGCGAGTCAGGAACCCCGTCCAGCCGCACGGCGAGGACTTCCTTCCCCAGCGAGCGAAGGGCGAGGGTGAGGGCAATCTGCGAGCCGATCGCGTCGCCGTCCGGCTCCTCGTGCGAAAAGACGGCAAAGCGGTCGTGCGCGTTGACGGCCTGCCTGATCTTCTCAAGCAGCTCTGTTCGCAATTCATTTCTGGCCTGTTTCATCCCGCGCCCTTCCAAGCAGTGGACCGTCCCCAAAAAGATTAGCCAGGGTACCCCACCGGCTGGGAGAGGATGATCTTCTGGTCCCCGCGAAGCCCCATCACCTTCGCGAGCTCCTCCCTGTTGACCCATCCCAGCACCACCGTGGCAAGCCCCTCCGAGGCGCAGTAGAGATACACATTCTGGCTGACAAAGCCGGTGTCCGTCGCCGCGTAAAATTCCTTCGTGCCGACCGGCATATTCCCCATCTTTTCATAGTCCGCCACGAAGATCAGCACCACCGGCGCTATTTTCACAAACGGCTGTTCACCGGCCTTTGCGCGGATGTCTTTCGCAAGAACGGGAACAAGCTTGTTCGAAAGAGCGTCATACCGGTACAACCCCTTCTCCATGGCCGCGTAGATATCTATCTCCTGCATATTTTTCGCCGTCGGCGCCGTGCGCTTGCCGGAGTCTGGGCGGTTGACGCCGCATGTCGCCCAGAGCAGGTCGCCGAGCACCTGGGGGGCAAGCCCTTTCTTGCTGAAGGCTCGCGACGAGCGGCGCTGGGCAAGGGCCTGCATGAGCGGCTTGCCGGCGTCTTTCCGCGGTGCGGGAAGCGCGATCGCCTGAAGCGCGTCCTCCGCGCCTGAGGGAACGCCGCAGAGAAACGCCAGGAACATACAGCCGGACAACAACACATATCGCTTCATGAACACCTCCTTGAGCGGACCATTCCGCAGAGCGTTACATTATACACCACCCTGCTAAATGATGCAGACACAAGTTCGGTCCTCCAGTAATGCCTCGTGGGGTTAGCACACCCCCCACCCTCCCTCTGCCGTAATCCGTCCAATCCCCCGAAGGGACCCCTTTCCCAAAGGGAAGCCTTCGGCTCGGGGCGCGAAATCTGCAGTTGCATATAACAGGCCGTTAAAAATTGCTCTCGTATCAGTCTGATGAATAATCCAGGTTAAGGTGCCCTGCAGTGTATCCAAAGTACACACTTTTATCTCTATCATCTCCTTTTCTGCATCCACAGATGGCGATGGACAACCGGGCCGGCACGGGTAATAATATGCCTCCTGCATTCCACCTCGTCGGTAACCCTGTCCCACCTACGAGGTTGAACGAGTCAGGCGAGGGCATAATGAAACAGCAAGTAACACCAGCCTACAGGGTCATCCCCTGCGATATCGCCATTGGTGCGCATCGCATCTTCGTCGAAGGAGTGCGCCCCGAGATGGAGACGGGGAAACCCCCGATCCTCTTCGTCGGGGGCGCGTTTGACGGGAGCTGGATATGCCGCCAGCAGCTCGACTACTGGGCAGCGTGCGGCTGGCCCGCGTACGCCCTGAACCTGCGCGGCTATTACAAGAGCCGGTGGCCCCACGTGGCGGCGCTGTGCTGCCAGGATTATCTCAACGACATCCTCTCCGTCCGCAACCGCCTCGCCCCCGACGGCGCGATTTGCGCCGGCTACAGCATGGGCGGGCTCCTGATGCAGAAGTTCGCCGAGCTCCACGGGGCGAGGGCGCTCATTCTCTACGACAGCGATGCCCCCCTCCAGGTCGCCCGCATGGCGCGTCTCAGGCGGCACACACCCCCGCCCCTCCCCTCCGTGATGCACTTTGTCCCGGGAAGGGAGATTGTCGAGGAGATGCTGGGAAGAACTCCTACTGAGCGGGAACTGCGGGAACTGCTCAACCTCTTCAGGAACTCGTACCTGTCCGGGCGGGCGTATCGCGAGCTCGAGATCGAACGAATCGAGGTTGACGCGTCGCAGGTCCGTTGCCCGGTGATCACCATCAGCGTATCCGGCAACGACCGGGTTCAGGATGCGCTCGCGCAGTATTACAGGGCGGCGCGGCTGGTGTGCGATGGCTACTCGCACGGAAGCATCCTGATGAGCCTCCACCACCTTCCCGTCACCAGGCGTGTCACGGAATGGCTCGCCGCGGACTTCCCCCGGCGCTGCTGGCGGATCCGCAAGCCCGCGCAGCGCATCTCCGCGAAAGACCGGGAGGGCATGACCACGCTCAGCTACTATACGGCATGGAGCCAGCCCACGGCGCATGTCTGCGACCGCCGCGGCATGGAGCTCGCGCGCGTGATGCTCAGGCGCGTGGGACCCGGGCGCGTCCACGGCGAGGGGATCTGCGAGGGGCGGATCCCGCTGCCCCCCGGCGGCCTGCTGTATCTGTCCGGGAGCACCGGCGAAGACAGGCCCCGGGAACGCGGCTTTTACGACCCGACCGGACGGACACTCTCCATGATGGACGGCGAGTTTTTCTCACAACCACCACCGCACTTCCGGCATCCACCCGCGTACCCCACCTATGAGCTCCACTGCAAGACGCTTGCGCACTACTACCGGATCAACGTCATGCTCCCGCGCGATTACGGCGCGGGCGCCCACGGCCCCTACCCGGTCCTCGTCCTCAACGACGGACAGAACCAGTGGAAGAACCAGGGGGCCCACGGCGGATGGCACACCGACGCCATCGCCCTCGATCTCGCAAGACGGGGGCGCTGCCGGGACGTCGTCCTCGTCTCGGTCGTAGCGCATCCCCGCCGGGACTTCACCTACCTCCCCCCTCCGCACGGCGCGGCCGATCAGTACGTCGATTTCCTGGCCGACCGGCTTCTCCCTTTCCTCCGGAAGGAATTGCGCCTCTCACACGATCCGCGCGATATCGGCATCGTCGGAGCTTCGTACGGCGCGAATTGCGCCATCTACGCCGTGATCCGGCGCCCCGACACCTTCAGGCTGGCGGGCAGCTTCTCCTACGCGCTGATGCCGAGCGATCCGATCCGCGCCCGGATGCGCGCCGCCCGGCGCCTCCCCATGCACCGCTTCTACGCCGATTGCGGCACCCGCTGGGCCTACGACCAGCCCCAGCGCGACGACCATACCGAAATCACCAGGGATCTTATCGCCATCGCTCTCGATAAGGGGATGCGGCCCGGGGAGAATTTCCTGGGGATCGTGGCGCCGGGGCACTACCATAACGAGGTCTTCTGGCGGAAGCGGATCGGGCGATGCCTGGAGCTGCTCTACCCGTTGCCGTGAGCAATCCCGCCAAGCAATTCCGCCGTATGGACAGTTCCCGATTTGTGTGCTACTGTGATACCCTGTAACCAAGGAGGTGGCACCATGGCACTCAAACCGAAAGATCGCGTGGAGTGGCGCGCGGGCAACTCGGCCTCGACCACGCATCTGCGCCAAGGAGTGGTCCAGGATCTCCTGCCCGGGGGGATCTGCCTTGTCAAAACAAAGGTTTCCGGGGAAACAGAATTCGAAGAGATCCGGGCGGCGCGGCTCAGGAAGGTCGAGGAACCGAAAAAGACGGCCGCACCGAAGAAGAAAACGTCCAGAAAAACGGCGCGCGCGAAGAAAAAGGCAGCGCGAGCCGAAAAATAAAGCGAACTTCAAACCTTAAACATCGAAATCCAAAACAAATCCAATCAGCCAAATCCAAGCGATCAAATCCGGCACTTGCTTCCGATACCAGGGTTGATTTTTTTATTTCGGATTTGTTGTGCGGTGCGCTTTTTGAGGTTTGAGGTTTCCCGTTCGAGGTTTGTCTGATGTCCCGTCCACTCGACAATCTGACCACGCTCAAGAAACTGATCGCGGCGCGCGGCTGGTTCCGCGACACGCGACTCGTGTACCAGGGGCTCGGCCCCCTGGGCGCCCACATGTTCGCCCACTTCCTCCCCGTTTCGGCGATCGTCGCCGAGTACTACGGCCAGGAGGTCCAGCGCTACATCGAGGGGGAATGGGGGACGACCGTTTTCTCCTATGAGAAGCTCACCGGCGTCCGCCACAACGAGAGCGGCATCTTCAACCGCTACTTCTACCATGACCACGGCCGCGAGATCGCCGCAGCCCTGGACGGGTTGAAGGGCGATGTCTGCATCGTGCCGTTCCAGGTCACGCCGGGGCTGGAGGAGTTCCTCTTCACACATGGGAGCCGCCACCACCTCCTGCAGAACTCCACCATAGTCCAGAACTTCTTCGACTACAAGGCGCGGCTGGCGTGGAGCGCTCGCGAGATCGGCATCCCGATCCCCCCCGACTCCCGGGTCATGCTCTTCGGGGCGCTGGACTACGCCCAGCTGGCCGACGACTACGAGGGCGGCTTCGTCGTCCAGATCCCCCTCTCCCAAGCGGGCGGGGGGACGCACTTCGTGTTCACGCGGGAGGATTTCGAGCGGGTCGTCGCCGAGAACAGGGCGGCGCTCGGGGCGTATTTCGACAAGACGCAGGTGAAGATAACCCCCTTCCTCGCGGGGCCGAGCCTCAACTGCACCGGCTGCGTGGTGAACGGCGCCGTCGCCCTCTCACAGCCCGACATCCAGGTCGTGGGTGACCCGTACTTCGTGAAGACGCCGGGACAGTATATCGGCTCCGATTTCGCCCGGAACGGGTTCGACGCCGGCGCCCGGAGTGAGATCCTGGACATCACCCGCCGCATCGGCGCCTGGATGGGGGCGCGCGGCTACCGCGGCAACTTCGGCGTCGACTTTCTCTCGACGGTCGGTTCGGGCAACCGGGTCCGCGAAATCTACGTCAGCGAGGTGAATGCCCGCCTCGTCGGCGAATCGCAGTACCTGGCCGACTGGCAGTCGATGAAGGATTCCGTGCCCCTCACCTTCTTCCACCTGGCCGAGTGGCTGAACATCGACGAAATCACGCCGCGGGATATCGAGGCGTACAACGCCGAACTCCCCGATCTCGAGGGCTCCGCACTCCTCCTCTACACCCGCGAAAAGGGGACGTTCACGGCGCGGGGCGGCATCACCTCCGGCATCTACCGCTGCGAGGGGGGAACACTCACCAGGCTGCGCGACGGCTACCTGCTCTCGCAGACCCGCGGTAGCGACGAGTTCGTGATCACCAACGGCGTCCCCTGGGACGGGCTCACGCTCGGCCATCCCCGCTATGGGGACTACAATGTCTTTCTCTGCTACCTGATCACCAGGGAGAGCATCGTCGAACGGGACAACTGGCGCCAGGTGAACCGGCGCTGGAGGGAGATCGCGGACTGCGTCTACGCGGCGCTCGGTCTCACCCCCTGTCCCCCGCGCCTGCTCCCGGGCGAAGAACGCGTGAAGGATACGCCATGACCGATACCGCCTGCGCGCTGCAGTGGAAAGAGCTCTATGAGCTGGAGGTCGTGAAAAAAGCCAGGGCATGGAACAGGATGCGCGACGCCGACACCATCGCCGGGTTGAACCGCCGCCTCATCTACGGCGGCTACACCGGCCTGATCCGCGACGCCGACCGGGCGTACGAGGACACGATCGGACGGGCGGCGGACGCGATCGCAGCGCAGCGCGAGGCCTTGCAGATTGTCATCGTCGCCGGGCCGAGCTCGTCGGGAAAAACCACCACCACGATCAAGCTCTGCGAGGGGCTGCGACGGCGCGGCGTCAGTCTCCAGATGCTCTCGCTCGACAACTACTTCTGGGATCTCGCCAACCAGCCGCGCGACGCCCTCGGCGATTACAACTTCGAAACCCCCGAAGCGCTCGACTGCGCGACAATCAATGGGAATCTCACGGCGCTTATCGGCGGGAAAAAGGCCTCGGTGCCGGTCTACAACTTCAAGACCGGCCGGCGCGAGAAAAAGCGCCTCGCGATGCAGCTGGAGGAAAGACAGCTTCTCGTAATCGAGGGGCTCCACGCCTTTCACCGGGGCGTGAGCGAGGGGATCCCCAGGGCGGTGCAGTTCCGCGTCTATATCGAGGCGATCTGCCAGCTGTGTGATCGCACCGGCTCGTATATCCCCTGGACCGATATCCGTTTGCTGCGGAGGATGGTGCGCGATAGCCTGCACCGCAACTACACGCCCGTAAAAACCGTCGGCCACTGGCATTATGTCCGCGCCGCCGAGAAGAAGTATATCGTGCCGTTCATCAAGGACGCCGAAGTCGTGGTGAACGGCTATCTCGCCTATGAACTCCCGGTTCATAAAAGATACCTGCACGCGAGCCTGCGCGAAGCGGTGGAGACATTCAGCCGGGAGGCCGGGAGGGAGGACGCCTTCAGGAGGGCGGCACGCTGCCTGCGGTACCTGGATGAGGTGCGCGTCCTGGGCGACGATTCGATCATCCCCCCCACCTCGCTCCTGCGGGAGTTCATCGGGGGCAGCGCGTACCACGGTTGAAAGCCGAAAGCCCGAAGAATCGCGACATCACCGGGCTTTTCGCTTGAAACCTGGATTTTCGCTTAAGGCCGGGGGCGTGTGTTACTTCTGGCTGTCCTTGGGCTTCGGGCCCGGGGACTTGGGCTGTTTCATAAAATCGCCGTACATCGGATTCGGTATCGCCACCAGGTCCTTCCCGAATCGCTCCCTCATCTGCTCGAAGCCCTTCTCCCTGGGATTGTAGAGATCGTGCATCTGGTCGCCCGCGAGCATGAGTATCCTCAGCGGCGGCAGGCGCTTTTCCCCGGGCAGCATCTTTATCTCCCCCGCCTCGATGTCCGCGCGACGGGTGGTCTTGAGGGAGTCTCTGAGATACGGCCCCTCCCTGAAGATGCAGAGGTCGTACGGCAAGCCGAGACGGTCGAGATTCTTCAGCGTCGCCGCCCGGACTGGGGCCTCGCGATTGGTGATGATGATCACCCTGCCGCCGAGCGATTTCACGAGCGCGCAATACTCCCGCGCCCCCGGGAGGAGCGTCGCCGCTTCGCGGTTGCACCAGGCGGTCCACGTCTCGTCCGAATGCACGGTCCCCTTCTCATCAAGCTCCGCCTCGAAGGCCGCGTTGCTGATAATCGTCTCGTCCGCGTCCAGGACGACACACCAGCCCCCCGACTTCGCGCCCGCGGCGAGCTCCCGAAGGCGGCAGCTCGCGTCGGCATACGCCTGTGCGACACACGCCTTGTATGCGTCGGACCTGAGAACCCACGCAACGCCGTTCGAAAGGGCGTGCACGTCCGGGGTGCACGCGGTGAACGCCCAGAGCAGCAATAGAACAAATCCCGCTCGCATATAATGCAATCGCCTCATCCTTCCCTCCTTGTTCCGCATGGCACAACCCGCGCCTTGCCACGGGGCGGCCGATATATTATCATCAATGGTGCGTCCGACACCACAACAGCGGAGGATACCGGTGAAAACCATCAAGCTCTCCCCCTCGGCCCTCAACCTCTTTCTCGAATGCCCGCTCTGTTTCTGGCTCGAGAAAAACGAGGGGATCAAGCGGCCGCGCGGCATATTCCCCTCCCTCCCCGGCGGCATGGACCTCGCCATCAAGAAATATTTCGACCGCTACCGAGCCTCCGATCAGCTCCCCCCCGAGGTGCGCGGGAATGTCCGGGGAAAACTCTTTCCCGACATCCGGATCCTCGAACGATGGCGGAGCTGGCGGTCGACGGATCTATGTTACACCGACAAGGCGGTCAACGCCTCGCTTTCCGGCGCCCTCGACGACTGCCTGGTCGACGGGGAGTTTTACATTCCGCTCGATTACAAAACGCGTGGCTCCGACCTCAAGGAGAATCCCGCCGTGTACTACCAGACACAGCTCGACTGCTACTGCCTCATGCTCGAGGCGAGCGGCTTCAAGACGGACGGGCTCGCCTATCTGCTCTACTACTGGCCGCTCGAGGTGAAGGAGCAGGGGATGGTGCAATTCAAGGTGACCCCGCTCATGATCGAAACCAGCACCGAGCGCGCTAAGCGGGTCGTGCGCGACGCGGTGCTGCTCCTCTCCTCCCCGCGCCCGAGGGCAGCGGCGGGGTGCGACTACTGCGGCCTGGTAGCGCAGCGGACAGCGGAGGGGTAACCGGAGGATATTCGCATGTGCGACGAAGCGCAGACCGAATTCAGACGCGACCGGACGGGTTGGACCATCGTGATCCTCAATCTCCTGATGGCGGCCAACTCCACCCTCTACTTCACCACCCAGCTCCGGGCCGGTTTTGCCGGATGGCTCGCGATGAACTCGTGCGCCCCGAGCATCGCGGTTTTCGCGATCGGCTTCATTATTGGTAACCGGATGCTCATGGCCGTGGGGGCGGGGCTGATGTTCCGCTTCGGCACCCTGGGCCTCTTCGTATTCGGATGGCGCGGGATGAACCTCATCCCGCAGGCGGGCCACATCCTGATGACGCTCGGGGTGATTTACTTTATAGTGCGGATGCTACGCGTGCGCTCGTTCCAGGAGATCATCGCGGCGCTTGCCGTCGTGCTGGTGCTGTGCTACTCGGAGTGGCAGTGGGGGTGGTTCGCCCGGAACCCACGGGTTCTCGAGCGCCTCATGGAAGGGACGCTCACGCCGGATCTCTTCAAATAGTCCTTCCTACCGCTGAACCGGTATCTTCACCTCAGTCCAGTGCCCGCAGGGGCCTCGCGCGTTTGCCGCTGCTTGATTTTGCTTTTTGGAAGGGCGACCGGAGGAGTATAATGTGCACCGCTGGGGTGCGTGCCGCACCCGCACATCGCAATGGAAAAACTCTATAAAACCTGGGCGGAGATCGACCTCGGGGCGGTGAGGGACAATATCGCCCGTATCCGTGAGCGCATCGGCCGGCGGGTGAAGATCCTCGCGGTGGTGAAGGCCGATGCCTACGGCCACGGCATGTCGCAGGTCTCGCGCGCCGCGCTCGAGGCGGGGGTGACCTGGCTCGGCGTCTCCAATATCCACGAGGCCCTCCTGCTCAGAAAGGCCCACCCCGAGGCGCTGATCCTCATCCTCAGCGCCGGCATGGAGGGGCACGCGAAGGCCATCGTGCGCCACCGCGTCACGCCGGTCATCTGCTCGATCGAGATGCTCGAGGCGGTTGCTGCCGCGGCGCGGAAGGCGGGGCGGCGCGTGGGCATACACATTGTGGTCGATACCGGGATGGGGCGCATCGGTATCTGGCACGAACGGGCGTTTGAATTCGTCAAGCGTGCCGCGCGCACGAAGGGGGTCAGGCTGGAGGGACTCTCCTCGCATTTCGCCTGCGCGGCGGACCGGGATCTCGGCTTCAGCAAGTTCCAGCTCGATCACTTTAAAAAACTGCTGCGCCGGTGCGAGCGCGCGGGCATCCGCGCCCCCCTCACCCACATCGCCAACAGCGGCGCCATCCTGGGCCTCCCCACCTCCTTTTTTACCATGGTGCGGCTCGGCATCATGATGTACGGCGTCTACCCGTCGCGCGAGGTGATCAAGAGCATCCCGATCCGGCCCGCCCTCACGCTCAAGACGGAGATCGGCTACCTGAAGGAGGTGCCGAAGGGGAGGTCGATCAGCTACTGCCGGAGCTATGTCACCTACCGTGATACCAGGATCGCCACCATCCCGATCGGCTACGGGGACGGTTACTGCCGCCTCCTCTCGAACCGGGGCGAGGTGCTCGTGCGCGGGCAGCGGGCGCCGATCGTCGGCAACGTCACCATGGACCAGACGATGATCGATGTCGGTCACATCCCCGGGGTGCGCGTCGGCGACGAGGCGGTTCTCATCGGGAAACAGGGGGAGAACGAGATCACGGTCAACGAGGTCGCGGACCTCATCAGCACCATTCCGTATGACGTGATGTGCGCCATGGGAAAACAGGTCCAGCACCGGATCTACTTGAACGAGTGAGGATGAGGATGGGGATGTGTGACTGGGGTCAAATCTTTATCCTTGACAATTGAACCAGAACTGTCAAGGATAAAGATTTGACCCCAGGACGGGAGTTATTCGTCGAGCAGCGGCTGCCAGCCGTTGGGAAACGGCACGGCAAAGCTGACGACCTCGAGCATTCCCCCAAACACCCTCGTGAGGAACATCCCCATCCCCTCGCCCATCCCCGGCCAGAGCATGGAGATACTCTTGCCGCTGGCCCTTTTCGCCTCCATTGGCTGGACATAAAACTCGGTCACGGAGCGCGCCATGTTGGTTCCGCCCCGCGCCAATTTTTTGCCCGCCTGATGGGAATATGATTCCGGGACGGATTTCTCCCGGGGTGCCTGCGCCTCAGGCGCGGGTTCGCCACCCCATGCCGCCCCCGCGGCGGCCAGTGCCGCCATCACGATCCATGCCTTCATCACTCCCTCCCTGCCCCGCGTAGGGCCGTCACTTCACCTTTCGGATTTGATTATAGAGGTTCACCAGGACCGCCTCGAACTCCTCGCGCCCCTGGCTGACCCGGACAAGCATTCCGCTCGTGCGAATCTCATCGCCCTTTTTGAAATCGCCGCGGAGCGCGCCGTCGTAGATGATCAGCGGCATCGGGGAGCGGCGTTCGCCGTCGACGACCAGCTGGTCGAGCTGGAGGAACGCCGGCATGTAGATCGCGTGCCGGTCCTCGCACACCCGCGCCGTCGCGCGAATCTTCTCCTTGATGAGCTCCACGCGGAAATCCTTCAGCGGCACCTCCCCCCACTCCGAATACACAAAGAACGGACAGACAAGCACGCCGTTGTGGTGAAACCGCATCGGCCAGAGCTTGTTGTACTCGATAACTTGATGCGACGGATCCCGGGTGATGTCATAAATTCTTTCCACGACCCGCCGGTTCTCCTCAACCGTACCGAAGAAGACGACGTCGAAATCCTCGTCGTGCGGATCGTACACGCCATACGCGAGCGAACCGGTCACCCCCATCCGCTTGATCGGTACCTCCAGGACTTCCGAGACCTGGCGCGCCGCGGCGTCGATTCGCGGGTAGTGCCCCATGGCGATGCGGAGCGACTTGCGGCAATCAAAGTGCCCGACAAACTGCTCAAACGGGAATTCGAGCTCGTACTCCGCGTAGGGGGGGCGCACCCGGTCGAGGCTCGGATCGATCTCGCATTGCCGGGCAATCTGCGCCGGGTGCGTGATATAGATCATCTCATCATCGATGAGCCTCTTGGTGATGCACTCGTAGGGGCGGCCATGAATGCTCACGTCACCCTCCTCGCGGGGGTAGTAGATGATCTTCCCCCAGAGCCCTTTCCGGGGATGGCAATACCCCTCGCAGAACACGAGGCTGTCATCGTTCCGCATGAAGTAGGTCGAATCCCATATCTTGCGGTGGAGCTGCTCCATCGGGGCGATGTACTCGTCGATGGTTTTCCAGAAGTTGGGATACCTTGTTTCCACGTCTTTCCTCCGATTGTCCCTGTACACGCTGCTCATAGACCCGCACCGCGGCGCGCCTACCCCCGCCGGCGGCCGCCCCCGCTGATTGCCGTTCCCGTGGTCACCAGCAACGCCCGGTACGTGTTCGCGGGCGTTGTCACGCGCACAAGCCTGGCGGTCCCGGTGATCACGTCGCCGGAAACATATTCGCCCCGCACGGAGCTGTCGTAGATGATGAGCTGGATCCGATCCACCCGTTCCGGGCCGACCTGCACCCTCTCAAGTTCGAGGAGTATCGGGAGAAACGCGCCATGCCGGTCGTCGCACACGCGCCCGCTGAACGGCTGCGGCTCCGCGATCGTCTCCATTGTCATTGACGCCAGCGGTATCTCACCGGGGTCAGCATATATGAAGAACGGACAGATGAGTGTGCCGTCGTAGAAGAAACGCATCGGCCAGAACTTGCCGAACTCGATGACCTGATGCTCCGGCCGCTTCACCAGATCCCTGATCCGGCGGGCGATCTGCCACTGCTCATCGACCGTCACATAGACGGCGAGATCGATGTCGTCGTCCTCGTCCTCGAGCCTTCCGTAGGAGAGCGAGCCGGTCACGCCAAGCCGCTCCTGCGGCAGCTCGAGAAACGAGGCGATTGCCGGGACCCTTTTCTGGAGCAGGGGATGCGTCTCCATCGCCGTGCGGAGCGAGTGACGGTGATCGAAGTAACCGGTGCAGCCGCTCAGCGGGAAACGGACATGGTACTCCGCGAACGGCGGCATTCCCTCGCGGCGCTTCAGCGCGGGTTCCACGCTATAGTGAAGCTCGAGTTGCTCGTCGATGGGAATCAATTCGAGGCCGTTCCCGCGGCGGCGTTTGTTCGTGTTGGCATAGCGCCGCCCGAAGATATCGAGCGCCCCGCCGGGGTCCGGGTAGTTGATCATCTTCCCGTAAAAGCCGTCGGGGGGATGGCAATACCCCTGGGCGAAGGCGAAGCTCAGATTCGCCCGGAGGAAGTAGCTCGAGTCGATGACGCGCTCGAGGCGCTCCATCGGGAGCAGGTACCGGTTGATCACGTCGAGGAATCTATCGCTCATCTGGTCCCGCATCGCTCCCTAACGCGCGTCCGGGCGCGCCGGAACATCCTTGCTGATCTGAGGGCTGAGGGTGACCATGAGGGCCGTGAACGTCTTCCCCCGCTCCCGAACCCTGACCAGCCGCGCACGGTTGAGGATGACCGAGTCGCCTTTCGCGAATTCGCCCCGCAGCGATCCGTCGTAGATGATGAGCGGCAGATCGGCGTGCGGCTCGCCGCCGATCGTCACCCTCTCGAGCGTGAGCACCACCGGCATGTAGATGCCGTGCGTGTCGTCCTTGACGCGCCCCGTTGCCTTCACGTTCTCACGGAGAATTTCCGTCTCGAGCTCCTTGAGCGGTATCTCATCAGGATCGAGATATTCAAAGAAGGGGCATATCATGAGCGGGCCGTGGTAGAAACGCATCGGCCAGAACTTGCTGAACTCGACCACCCTCCGCGCCGGCTCCCGGGTGAGCCTGTAAATCCGCTCGATCACCTTTTTGTTCTCCGCCAGGGTCCCGTAGATGCAGAGGTCGATGTCATCGGCCGGCTCCTCCAAACGCCCGTAGGAGAGCGACCCGGTGCAGCCGAGCTGGCCGATCGGGACCTCGAGGATCTCGCTCGCGCGGTTCACCGCCTCGGCGACCTGCGGGTACATGACCATCGCCCTGCGAAGCGACTTGCGGTGGTCAAAGTAACCGATGAAGTCGGAGAGGGGAAGCCTCACGTGATACTCTGCCCAGCAGGGGATCTTTTCCTTCGGGTCGAGGGTCGGGTCGATCTCGTAGTGCCTGCGGAGCTGCTCATCGTGCGGCACCAGTTCGAGCGCGCCGTTCACGACGCGCTTGATGGTCGTGTTGTACTCACGCCCGTGGATATTCACCCATCCCCCGCGCTCGGGAAAATAGATGATCTTGCAATAAATGCCACCCGCCGGATGCGCGTACCCCTGCGTGAAGACAAAGCTCCCGTTCTTGCGCAGGAAGTAGAAGGCGTCGCCGGCGCCGTCGGTGAGCTCCGCGATCGGCACCACGTACTCGCCAATGATCCGGTCGAACTGATCGGCTTTCATCATGTACCGTCCATACCCATAAAGAGAAAAAGCCTCACCTCAGGCCACACGCCTTTGATGAAGCGTGTTATTATACAAAACGTCGGCACGGCATTTCAATCACCAATTGTCATTACCGGTCCCCTCACTCCTATGCTATACTATTAGTGGAGGTGAGAATGCTCGCGGCGCGCTATCACAGATCTTCGGCAACGGTCGTTATTGTCGCGCTCTCCCTGTGCGCGCTCGCCCTCACCGCCTTCTCCGACACCATCACGCTCAGGAACGGCAACACCATCACGTGCGTGGTGATAAAGGAGATGAAAGACCTTGTGAAGGTACGGATGCCGCACCGCGGCAAGGTCGTCACCACCTTCCTCAACAGGGGCACAATCGAGTCGATACGGAAGGGGACCGAGACGGAGAACCGCACGGTGTTCCAGCAGGGCGGCGTCCACAATCCCGGACGCAGTTTTGATCCGGTCTACTACAGCGGCAGCGCCCCGGGGCCCAAAACCGCGAGGGGACCAGGAGGTATTCGCCCCGGCACGAGGCGCCCCGGCCAGCAGGCGGGCAAAACCACCAAGAAACGCGGCGTGGATGAGCGGAAGAAGCGCTCCGAGGATCGGGCCAAGGAGCGGAGCGACCGCTCCAAGGCCAGCGGATCAAAGAGTCCGGGAACGGCCTCTTCGCCGGGCACCGCTCCCTCTTCTCCCTTCGCCCCCGTATCCGAGGGCACAAGCGGAACGGCTTCCACCACAACGTCATCCGGCGGGGGAAGCGGCTTCAGCTTCGGCGGGCATTAACGGGCAGGGCTACCCTTTAAGATATTTCCCCACGATGGGCCGAAGCCTCCTGGCTATCTCCAACGGCACCCTTGTGGGATCGGTGACGATCGCGGCCTTAAGGGCGCTGCCGCACGAGCACTTCTGCCGGGCGGGTATCGCGCCAATGGCCTTGCCAATGAGCCTGGTGGCGGTGGCGGCGTTCTTCTTCAAGTTGCGCACGACCGCCTCCATCGTAACCGCCTCATGCTCGGGGTGCCAGCAGTCATAGTCAGTGACCATCGCGAGCGTCGCGTAACAAATCTCCGCCTCCCGGGCCAGCTTCGCCTCGGTGAGGTTGGTCATGCCGATCAGGTCCATCCCCATCGCACGGTAGGCGTTCGACTCGGCCCTGGTGGAGAAGGCGGGCCCCTCCATATTGACGTACGTCCCCCCATTGTGGATCGAGACACCGATCTCGTTGCCGGCCGCGAAGAGAGTCCCGGCCAGTTGCGCGCAGATCGGTTCGGCAAAGGCGATGTGCGCGACCAGCCCCTCGCCGAAGAACGTGGCGTTGCGCCGGTACGTGCGGTCGAAGAACTGATTCACCACAACGATATCGAGCGGGCGATAGCGCTCCTGGAGGCTCCCGACAGCGCTGACCGAGATGATCCAGTGCACGTCGAGCAGTTTCATTCCGAATATGTTAGCGCGGTAGTTGATCTCGCTCGGCATGTAGCGGTGACCCGCCCCGTGACGCGTCAGAAAGACGACCTCCCTCCCCCCCACTGTTCCGATGATATACGGATCAGAGGCCGCGCCGAACGGCGTGCGCCCGCGCTTCTCGCGCGCCCCCTCGATACCCGCCATCTGGTACAACCCGCTTCCGCCGATGATCCCTATACGCTGTGCAACCATATGGGCTCCAATCAGTTCGAAAACAAACCACAAACTTCAAACCTCCAAACAAATATCAAATCCCAAAATCAAAATCCGAACAACTGACTCATGAGCTCAACAAAACTCAGTGACGCTGCTTGGGATTTTGTAGTTTGGATCTTGTCTTTGTTTTGAAGTTTGCAGTTTGAGCCGCTCATTCTCGCCCCTCAGCGCCTTCAGCTCCCGCCTGCCCCGCCGGCATGCCTCCGGGCGGCGGGGTGCTCTTGAGCGCCTCACGTTCCGCCTTGAGCGCCTCATTTTCGGCGACGAGTTTTTTCAGGTTCTCCGCGGCAAGCGCGAGCTTCTCATCGAGGGCCGAAAACCCCTCCTTGCCGGCGGCCTTCGCCTCGCCCAGCTTCTGCTCCGCCTCGGCCCTCGCCCCGCGCTCCCGGTCGAGCGCTCCCTGCGCCTCCTGCTGGGCGTTGCGGGCGGCGGCGAGGGCGCCCTCGAGCTCCGTGCGTTTCGACTCAAAAGCGGCCCGTTCCCCGTTCATGGTCGTGCGCGCCTGCGCGGCCGCCGCCCTCTCGCCCGCAAGATCTGACGAGAGGCGCACCTTCTCGGCTTCGAGCGTGAAGACCCGTTCGTTCAGGGCGTTGAGCTTTTCGACGATGGACGGCCTGATAATGTCGGAGAGCCGGCCCCGCGAATATCCATGCGGGGCGCCGGGGACGCTGTCCTCACGGATATCATAGAGGATTGACGCCATGAACGCCACCGAGACAAGCACGCCGAGCCCCTTGCAGAGATTGGCGGCGCCGCGGCGGCGCTTGAAAAAGAAGTAGCCGCAGGAGAAGAAGAGCACCGGGATCGCCCAGAGATACATGGGGAACCGTGTGGGGCGCGAGAGGAGTCCTATGACACCGACAAAGAGGTAGATGCTCCCGATGTTCCTCAAGCTTCCGGACACGCTATGAAAGGTGCGGTACCGGTCGTACACGTGCGCGCACACGCCGAGCTCCACCAGGAGGACCGAGATCAGGAGGTCGGGGGGCACGCCGTAGCGCGTGCCGAGAATGACGAGGTATGCGACCGTCACGCCAATCGTCGCCAGTATGGCCAGCGCCGCGCGCCACTCGACGGCGCGCACCCCGCGCCGTACGACAACCAGCACGCTCGACGCCGCCAGCAGGGCGCAACACACAAGCTCTATTATCTCGCGGGGAAACACCATCATGTTCGCACGCTCCAGTGGCCGGGGCCATCCACCACGCGATCAGCCCCACTGCGGCCTCATTTTAACAGAACCCTTCCCCCGCGCAAGCGCTTTTTCCCCGCGCCGTGCGCAAGAGTATCCGCGCGAGCGTCGCGGGTCTCAACAGCAGCATGGTGCGGGTGTTGCACTCGTGCGTGCAGACACACCGCTCTCTCCGGCGCCAGGCGATGAACTGCCGCGCGGCGTCGCCGCGCATGAGCCCCGGCAGGTCGTATCCCCACTCGCGCACATTGCCGATACCGCGGTTGAACATGAGCTCGCAGGGAAACACGTCCCCCTCCTCCCCCATCACCGCCTCCCGTGCGCCCGCCCGGCAGGGCATGATGAAGCCCCCCTCCCGCCAGACGCGGGCAATATATTCCTAGCGCAGCTCGTTTGCCGCATCGCGCATCCGCCGCTTGAGTGAACGCCCTGCCCCCGCGTACAGGGCTGCGAGCGTCCGGTTCAGCGCCAGGTAGTCGGACGGCGTCACCCCCGGAGGCCTCATCCCCGGCCCGCTGCCGCGCCAGGCGTTGAGGGTGTGCGAGTCCGGCCCGACCTCGTGCCTGACAAACTCAATGAGCCGCCCGATCTCGGCGAGGTTTTCACGCATCAGCGTCGTGACCACGCCGACGTGCAGGTTCGGGAAGTCGGCCTTGAGCCGTATCGCCCCCGCGAGCGTCGCGAGCGCGCGGGGAAATATCCCCTGCACGCCGCGGAGGGCGTCGTGTAGTTCCCGGAAGCCGTCCAGCGACACGGAAAGGCTCAACGAAAGATCGGGGGAGATGCGGCAGATTTGCCGCACCGCGTCGAGGACTGCCTCTGTCCTCAACCCGTTCGTGGGGATCGAGCAATTGACGAACGAGGTCGCACGGAAATACGCCTCGATGATCGCGGGGAGGTCGTTTCGCAGAAAGGGCTCGCCCCCGCTGATGAGGAGAAAGCGAAGCCGGGGAATCGATCCGGCGACACGCCTGATCTCCTCGATGCTCAACTCGCGCCGGCGGCGGTTGACCGCGTAGAAGCAGTGGCCGCACCGCGCGTCGCACCCGGCGGTGACGAAGTGCGTGAGCTGGAAGAGGCCCTGCGCCCAGGGCAGCGCCTCGCCGAGCACGCCCAGGAAACGGAATGACCTTTCAATACGCCCCACGTCGCACCACCTTCCGCCCCTCGATCACACCCGCCGTCCGGAACGCCTCGCCGGCCGCGAGGAGGGGCAGTAACACTATAAACTGCGGGAGCCAGCGAGTAAATAGGTATCGCCCCAGCAGGACCGACAGCCGGGGCATGAGGAAGAGAAGCCAGGGATGACGCAGGAGAACCCCGCCGCGGAGATTAAACCGCGCCCGCGGATAGACGAAAGCGAGCCCGCATCGGTATTGATTCCTGAAGAATGCCCCGAGGCCGCGCCGCGCCGGCAGGTGCGTCACCCGTATCGACGGATCGAACAGGAGCGTGCCGCCGCGCGCACGCAACTCCGCGTTGAACATCGTGTCTTCACCCGCGGTGGTGGGGATGAACGTCATCCCCTCGATGGCCACGCGCCTGTAGGCCACGCTGATGGTCGGTATTGTCGAAATCTCCCGCGGGCGGCCGCGAGGGATGAACTCTGAAAAGTTCGAGAGATACTCGAGCCTTCCCGCGAGGCTCCGGGAGCCGTCGCGCACGCTGCCCCCGACGCCCGAGGCGGCCGGATGCTCCTCAAAGGCGCGGAGGATCCGCTCTGCCCACTCCGGGTCGGGGATGGCGTCGGCATCGAGGAACGCAATGATCGCGCCGGTGGCCCGCTCCCTCCCCATGTTGCGCGCCTCTCCCGCGGAGAGGGGCACGGGCGAGGCCAGCAGCGTTACGGGAAAACGCCTGATGATCTCAACCGATCCGTCGACGGAGGCGCCGTCCACGGCAATGACCTCGCCGGGTTTCACCGTCTGCGCGAGCAGCGCCCCGAGACATTTTCCCACGGTCTCACGGCCGTTCCGGCAGGGGATGATCACACTCAAGGTATTCACGGGGAAAAGCTACCATAGATGGATTTTTTCTGGTAGCCTAAAAGCGGCAACAACAGTCATCAGTCACCAGTTGCTGGAAAGAGGAAGAAGAAAAAGCAAATGCAATCGAACGGCAACAGCGCCCCGATACGCAGGGACATCATCATCATCTGCCTGTGCGCCCTGATGCTGAGAGGCATCTTCATACTGTTCCCCTCCCCGCTCCGTATCTTTTCCGACATGGAGGCGTACCACGCGAAGGCGCGTCTGATCGTCGAAGAGGGGGCGTACCGCGCGGCGACCCGGCCGCCGCTCTACCCGTTCATGCTCGCGGCTGTATACAAGACCTTCGGAGAATGGAGCATTCCGGTGAGAAGCACCCAGGCGCTGCTCGGTACGGTAGTCTGCCTCCTCACCTATTTCATCGCCTATCGCCTCTGCGGCCGGCGGGGCGCGCGCCTCGCGGGACTCCTCGTTGCCTGCTACCCGAGCCTTGTCATATATACCTGTTTCCTCATGTCGGAAAACCTCTTCATCCCCCTCCTCGTGGCATCGCTCTGGATGATGCTCTCTCCAAGGATGGATGGCAAGGCGCACGCCCTGTTCGCCGGCGTTATCCTCGGCCTCGCCTGTCTCACCAGGTCCGTCCTCGCCGGCTTTATTCCTCTCGCAGCCCTCTGGCTCCGGGGGACCCGCGTACGCCTCGGCGCATTCCTCTTCCTCCTCGGTGCGCTGCTCACCATCGCGCCCTGGACGATCCGCAACTACCGCTATCACCACACCCTTGTTCCGATCGACATGTTTGGAGGCTACAATTTCCTGATCGGGAACAACCCCGACGCCACCGGGCGTCAGGATCTCGCGCGGCTCTATGATCTCGCCGTCAAATACTGGAACGTTCAGGAGCCGGGCTCGCCCGATTCCTCGCGGGAATGGGTCATGTATGTGGACCCGGCCGGTTCGACGCGAAGCTACCGCGAAGGTCTCGGGTTCATTGCCGCCCATCCGCGCAGATTCCTCACGCTGGGTATCCGCAAGCTCGGATATCTCTACGGACTCGAGATCAGGGAACTGTCATGGGCATACTCGAAAGATTACTTCGGCGCCGTGCCGGCCCGCCTTCTCATACCGGTAACCATTGCCACCCTGGCCTCGTTTCCCCTCCTCGTCTCCCTCGCGCTCACCGGTCTCTTCCTGCGCACCGGCAACAATGGAGGCGCGTGGGCGCTCCTTGTCCTTGTGCTCCTGTATTTCAGCGCCGCCCATGTCATGACGTTCGGGGAGAGCCGGTTTCATCTCCCGCTCGTCCCCGTGCTGGCCGTGTGCGCAGGACGCCTCATCGCCCCCGGCAACTTAATGCGGCGGATGATCACGAAAGGCCGGCTCTGCGCGCTCCTGATTATTTGTGTGATCCTCTGCGTCAGCTGGATCCGAGATATCACGCAAAACCGTCACCGGCTCAACAGCGTGTGTGCGCCCGGAGGCAACAGCGCGGAATTTGAATATTGAGCCGGCAAACGGGTCAACTGCTAAAATAGTATAATATAGTACTCCGGCATATTTTTATTGACATCACACGCCTGATAGCGTATCTTGGCTTCGATTGTAACAATAGCGTCCGCCTGACTGCCAGGCGGCGGATTCAGCAGTTATACGCGAAGGAGGGAACCCATGGTGCAGCTCAGGTCGTTCGTCTTCATCGACAGCCTCCAACCCCAGCTCGCGTCCTTTGTCGCGTCAGCCGCGAAAGGCTTCATGCCGGTGGCGGGGATGGCCTCCCTCTATGTCGAGGTCGCCCCGGGCATGGAGATCATTCGCGCGCTGGACGTCGCGCTGAAGGCGACCTCCTGCCGCCCCGCGGTCCAGGTGGTGGAGCGGGCGTACGGTGTGCTCGAGATCCACTCGGAAGACAAGGGTCAGGTGATCAACGCGGGCAAGGCAATCCTGGACTACCTCGGTCTGAAGCAGGAGGACCGGCTGAAACCGAAGGTCGTCGCCACCCAGATCATCAGGAGGATCAGCCCGTACCAGTCGCAGCTCATCAACAAGGGGCGCGACGGCTCAATGCTCCTCGGAGAACAGACGCTCTACATCATGGAGACGGATCCGGCCGCATACGTCACCATCGCCGCGAACGAGGCGGAGAAATCGTCGGACGTGACGCTCGTCGAGGTCCGCCCCGTGGGCCGGTTCGGGCGCCTCTATCTCGGCGGCGAGGAGCGCGACATCATGGTCGGGAGCGAAGCCGCGATCAAGGCCATAGAGGCCATCACCGGCAAGGAGCACGGCGGCAAGGGAGAGTAACGTAACGACGGTTACCAGTCGCGGGTAGCGAGTTTCGCGCAAAAGAAAACACTCGCAAGGGAAAGGGGGTTACAGATGTCAGAGGCACTGGGAATGATCGAGACTCGGGGGTTTGCGGCCATGGTTGAGGCCTCGGATGCGATGGTCAAGGCCGCGAAGGTCGAGCTGGTCAGCTATGAGAAAATCGGCGGCGGCTATGTCACCGCCATCGTCCGCGGGGATGTCGCCGCGGTGCGGGCGGCGGTCGAGGCGGGCGCGCGCGGCGCGGAGAAGGTGGGCGAAGTGATTTCCGTGCACGTGATCCCGAGGCCGCACGTCAACGTCGACACGGTCCTGCCGCTCGGCCGTCCGTCGGGCAAGGATTAATAATCAGTACATCGTACCATAGTAGTTCGTGCAGAGGCGCGATGTACAAATGTACCGTTTTTTATTGCAGGAGGCGTGCATGCTCTTGGGCAAGGTAATGGGCACCCTTGTGTCCACACAGAAGGACGAGAAGCTGCGGGGGCTCAAGTTCCTGGTCGTCGAGAAACTCGACATGAAGGGCGCGCCCGCGGGTACATTCGTCATCGCGGTTGACTCGGTCGGCGCGGGGACAGGCGAGGTCGTCGTCTACGTCGCGGGGAGCTCGGCCCGTTACACGGCGGCGACCGAGGGGAAGCCTGCGGACGCGACCATCATCGGCATCGTCGACAGCTGGGATCTCAACGGCGCGCTCCAGTACAGGAAAAGCAGCTCGTAGCGTTGACGTCGCCGGGGCGCACACACAGCCCGATGTGTAACGCCTGGGGCTGAGGAAATTAACTGCTCCTGCATCCGGCTATCACTATTCCGGGGCAGGGGCGGGTCACCCTCAATCGTCAAGGAAGTCAGTTATGAATCTCACCGAAGCGCAGATAGCCGCCATCGTCGAGAATGTCATCAACCGGCTCACCACCGAGGGCGCCTTCG